>MWYU01000234.1 GCA_002050375.1 Chitinophagales bacterium 62-2 | reverse complement strand
AACTTTCTTTATCCGATAATTGCCACTCGGGCGAACGGTATAAATCTTTATCGGTAACGCCGTCATTTTTTTCTCCCCAAAATTCTAAATAGCCATTAGCGCCTAATGCACCACTTGTAACGCTGGTGATGTGGCAGTACTTAGCGTAATTGGAGTAACATCTTCGGGACAGGCAGACACCCTTTATCGCTTAAATACTTCGCAGCAGGATATGGACATCAGCGAAGTTAATGCCGGCACATATCCTTACATACGTCTATCATTAAATAACCAGGATGCAGTTACACTTACCCCTTATCAATTGAGGTATTGGAGGTTGCTGTACGATCCTGCTCCCGAAGGCGCTTTGGCTCCCAACCTTACTTATCGTTCAAAAGATACCCTGGAAGTAGGAGAACAGCTTGATTTTTCAATTGCCTTTAAAAATATAAGCGATGCCGCATTTAGAGACAGTATTAAAGTGAATGTAGTGATCTTAGATAAAAACAACGTTGCCACCATTATACCCGTTTCGCGTAAGAAAGCATTGCAGCCGGGAGACACTGCTGTAATAAGTGCCCTAATTGATACACGCCAATTTTCAGGCAACAATACTTTGTTTATAGATGTAAATCCGAACATGGAGCAGCCGGAGCAATACCGCTTCAATAACGTTTTGTATAAGAACTTTTTTGTGCGTCCCGATACGCATAACCCTTTGATGGATGTAACTTTTGATGGCGTACACATTTTAAATGGAGACATTGTTTCGGCTAAGCCAAAGATCGTTATCAAACTAAAAGACGAAGCTAAGTATCTTGCTTTAGACGATACATCGCTTGCTGCTGTGTTTGTTCGATATCCCGGCGGCAATATAATGCGGCGTTTTGCTTTTGGCACCGATACGCTTCGTTTTGTTCCTGCAGATGTGAGCACCGGTAAAAACGAAGCTACCATCGAATTTTCTCCCGCCTTTTTAGAGGACAGCAATGGCGACTATTATGAACTGTTTGTAAGGGCAAAAGATAAAAGCGGCAACAATGCAGGCAACATAGAATATCATGTAAGCTTCCAGGTTTTTAATAAGCCGATGATCAGTAATATGTTTAATTATCCAAATCCGTTCACTACTTCAACCGCGTTTGTTTTCACCATTACGGGAAGTGATGTTCCGCAAAATATACGCATACAAATTATGACCGTTACAGGTAAGGTAGTTAGAGAGATTACCAGGCAGGAATTAGGTCCGTTGCATATCGGAAGAAACATTACCGAGTTCAAGTGGGATGGAACTGATCAGTACGGCGGCAAAGTAGGTAACGGCGTTTATTTGTATCGTGTTATTACAAATCAAAATGGCGCAGCGCTTGAGAAATTTAAAACTGTTGATCCCTCTGGCAGCAACGTTGATACGGATAAATATTTTAATAAAGGATACGGCAAAATGTATTTGATGAGGTAAGCTTTTGCTAAATAAAGTTGCATGAACGAAGTTGGCGTTGGCACCCGTGTTATTAATTTTTTGGTTGATACCATTATTATATTTTTAATAAGTTACGCCTTATACAAATGGTACATTTTCTATGTAAGGTATTGGGAATATAAATACTACCCCTGGTACCAGTTCTTCTATGCAACCCTGTTTATTTACTACACAATTTTCGAACTGATAGCAAGCCGCACGCCTGCCAAATGGCTAACGATGACGAAAGTTAGAACTGCCTCGGGAAACAAGCCGGCCTTTTACCAGGTATTACTGCGCTCATTGTTACGGTTAACGCTTATTGATGCTTTTTTTATTCCTGTTCTTCAGAGGCCGTTGCATGACGCGTTGAGTAAAACGAGGGTGGTGGAGGTGTGAGGAGAAGCAAAAAAATTTGGACAGCATAACTCATTTAGGAGTTGGGGGCGGCTTCACCAAAATAACAAACAGAAAAAGAAAGCAGCTTTATGTACCTGATAAACATCTTTAGTTATGGTTGTAGCGGAAAGAGATAACGGCAAGTTTAAAAATTGAAGCAGATAATATGAAAGAAATACTTGTTAAGGGTTTGTATCATCGTAAGCAGGAGCAAATAGGTTTTTATTTCGAAGAAGATTATTTACTGCAGCGGGTTATAAGAACTGTTCCGCTCATAAAATTTTCGCACACACATAGTTGTTGGTATATACCCTTGGATAAAAATAATCTTAAAAATGCTCGCACTATTTTAAGTGGTCATGCAAAGGTAAACATAGAGGAATTTAGAAGTTACCTTGAAAAACGGAAACAGGTAATAAGTGCAGATATACTTGTAAAGAACGTTAAACAAATTGATAGCGGGTTAACCAAGACGGGTTTATCAAAATTTGTAATAAGCTATCAAAACCTTGAGGTTTTAAAGGAAATGCTAAAAGTGCTGCATTTAAAAGCCTACAGTCAAAATACAATAGCACTGTACACAGGAGAATTGACAGTTCTGTTGCGGCTTTTAGGCG
>MWYU01000253.1 GCA_002050375.1 Chitinophagales bacterium 62-2 | reverse complement strand
GTGCTTCGAGCATCCCGGAATACGAGGCTTCCATTCACCTGAATTACCCGCTGCTTTCCAACGCAGTTATTAAAGTTGATGATTTTCTTACTGCGATTGATAACCCAACAGCAGGAAGCACCAATGTGCAACCGGGCGATACAGTACGGGGTTCAGATCATGGAGAGATCGGCAAAGTTGACAAGGTTGTTGAAGTCACAGAAGATACTGAAGGCTACCTGCTTGTACCTAGCGGACTTATATTTAAGACCGATACCTACATCCCGATAAATGCAGTGGTAAAACGCATTGGCACTGACGTTTTTATTAATATCCCAAAGCTGATTATTGCGACAATGCCATGGACAGAACCTGCTACACGGAGCGACAATCGTCAGAAGCAAGGCCCTGCCGCAAGCGATGTGGAAAAGCTATATGGTTCATATTCCCCATCTGGCAGTAGTGAATAAAAGTGGCTCATTTATTAGGATTTCTTAAATCATCCATCATGAAAAAAATTAAAATACTGTCTATTGCAATATTGGCAGTTTTTGCAGTTGTTTTACACAATGCCTGCAACGATCGAAATCCAAAAAACATACAGAATACAAAGCTTGGTATTGCAAGTGATGGACCTGCAGATACAATGAAACCTAAACCCCATGTGTTGGGCGACGCTACCAGTGGCAAGGAAGTATTCAGGTTTGAAACATTCGGTAATGAGGGTTTCTGGTTTAATGCAATGCGGTGGCAACAAGGTGTAGTTGACTCTAAATTTACACCTAAGCAAATGCTTGAGATAGGTTTGCAGATTGATACCGAAGCTGAGGGTATCGAAGCAGGTTTACGACAGAAGTTAGAAGCCGAATTTAAAACTGACCTCTCACCACAACAGGCGCCACTTTTAAATGATGTTAATACAACTATTGCATTGCTTAACGCAAATGCATTTATAGGTGTGGTTGCTAAAGACAGCAATGGCGATAAAAAATTAAGTATTCTTGAAGGCGACCGTGTTGGCGTAAGCTGCGCTATTTGTCATACCATAACCGACAAATCATTTTTTAATATGGCAAGTGGAGGTTCGGCAGGCAAACGTATCGACGGACCAGCCCCATTAACCTTTAATATGGGAAGGTTTCTTGCCCTTGCCAATAATTCACGTGCCTATTATCCAAACATGCAGCAAATTTTTGTGGGTGTTTCTATAGGCAGAGCGGCAAGAGGTATGAGGCCTACATCAACAGAAAAAGATGTGGATGAATATTTAAGCAATCCAAAGTTTTACCCCGTAGGAACTTTTGATGAAACATCTGATGGTAATGGCAACTCAGTTAAAAATGTTCCCCTGTTCCGCCAGGATCTTGTTGCTCCTTACGGTTCTTCAGGAGAATTTGAATTATATCATGATATCAGCAATTCATCTTACACAACTAATCTCGACCTTACAACACTTGCAACGCCTGAAGGTCTTGAGTTTTTAAAAGGCCTCGGCGGGCCTGCCGGCGAGCAGATACATAAAGAATATAAAGAGATATTAAAAGAAACAGGCGTAAAGGGTTATCCTTATGTAAAGGCAAAAATGCAGGGCAAGCCTGGGGAATTAAATACGATAGTTGGTCGCCGTGTAGATGATAAGAAGTTGAACGATATGACTGCTTATGTGTTTGCCCTGCAGGCGCCAGCGGCCCCTAAAGTAAATGAAGAAATGGCAATGCGTGGCCGCGAATTATTCAAAACCAATTGCACCAGTTGTCACAACGTGGATCAAAGCAAGCCGGTACCTGTAACACTGGTTGATCTTAAAACATTATGGCCCGGCTACACACCAGTTGTAGTTGGTTTACGGGGCAATAAAAAGCTATCTAAAATACTTAATTCGCCTGGCGACTTTGATGATAAAATGGTAATTGTAGATGCCAGCGCCCATGAAGCCCCGCGTGGAAATGCGCTGCCGGTGCTTCTCGATCTTGCGCGTACAACACTTTTTCTGCACGACGCATCTGTGAAAAGCCTGGATGAATTATTAGATCCTAAGCGAGGCAAAAATTCTCCTCATCCTTTTTATTTTGATGATAAGAAACAACGTGCAGACATGATTGAATTTTTGCGTGGGCTTGATACTAATTCAGAAAAAGCTAAAGCAGACAAAAAAGTGGCCAAAAATTAGCCTTTAAAATTTTCTTATACATTTTATTGGTAATTGTTGCATCGTTTCGCAAGGACTTTATCTGGGAGAGCAGTAACAATACTGCCTGGAATTACAGTTGACTGCAACGCGACACCAAGCCATGAATATGCATGTCCAGCTTGTCCATGTTTCACTCCAGCAATGAAAATAGTCTAAAAGTATTTCCGGGTAGTGACCTGTTTCCTCTTACTCTTGGTAACGAGCTTAATGGTGTGATATAGCAAAATACAGTCAATCATAATTATTATATATCCTTTTTTACAGATAGGAGAATTAACATACAACCGTTATAC
>MWYU01000184.1 GCA_002050375.1 Chitinophagales bacterium 62-2 | reverse complement strand
CGCCCTGGCTGTTTCCTTCTGGAAATTTGCAGACATGACAAGTAAATTGGGCGGAGGCGGCGGAAAGAGTTTCCCCTATTTGCGCTTCTCGGATATATTACTAATCTATGCCGAAGCACTCAATGAAGTAAATGGTCCCAACATGGAAGCGTATAACGCTATAAACAGAGTGAGAGCCAGGGCCGGGCTTAATGCGTTGAGCGGGCTAACGAAAGCACAATTTAAAGACGCGGTTCTTAATGAACGACGGCTTGAGTTTGCTTTGGAAGGAAATCGTTGGTTCGATTTAGCACGTACTGGTCGTTTAGTGGACGCGGTGAAGGCAGAAACTTCATTTGGACGTAGTCCATTAATTCAATCCCACCACATTCTATTCCCAATTCCTCAGCGGGAAATTGGCGCTAACCCTGCTTTAGTGCAAAATCCGGGGTACTAGGAATACAGTAATTTAATTTGAATTATGTACAAAAGACTAATTGTGTATAAAGCCTTATTAATTGGCTTATTAACAGGTATTTCTGCCAAAGCTCAGCCTACAATATCCGCTGATGTAATTGTTTATGGTGGAACAGCCGGAGGCATTATGTCAGCGATTGCTGCAGCCCGTGAAGGATCGTCAGTATTGTTGATAGAGCCAGGACAACATTTAGGTGGCATGCTTACAGGAGGACTCTCTCATACCGATTATGGTGATCGTGCAGTAATTGGAGGATTGGCGCTGGATTTTTATCGCAGAACAGCGAAACATTATAAGAAAGAACTTTACTTCTGGCGCGGGCCAGAACCGACAGCAGGTGAAAACTTATTGAAGGACTGGCTTAAGGAAATGAAGGTAAAAGTTGTATACGGTGAAAGAGTGAAAACCGTTGAAAAAGCAGGTAAAGAAATAAAAGGCGTCCAAATGCTTTCAGGCAAAAGTTTCGTTGGAAAAGTATTTATAGATGGAACCTATGAAGGAGATTTATTAGCGCGGGCAGGAGTTTCATATGCCATAGGACGTGAAGGGGTAACACAGTATAACGAGTCGTGGGCCGGCAGGCAGCCGTTTCGTCCCGATGGACATAACTTTCATTTACCGGTTTCTCCTTTTAAAAATGGGAAGGATGGAGAAATATTGCCGCTTATCAATGCAAGGCCAATGGTACCGGTAGGACAGGCTGATAGCGGTGTGCAGGCCTACTGCTTCCGTCTGATCATGACCAATAATTCAGCTAATCTTGTTCCCCTAACCCGTCCCGCTGATTACGACTCTACACGATTTGACTTATTGAGGCGCTATCTTAAGATCCGCAAGCCGCAAACATTACGCGAAACAGGAGTATTTGGCCCTCATATTAATTTGCCTAATCAAAAAGCAGAAATTAATTCAGGCGGCCCTATTTCTACCAATTTGTATGATGGCAGTAACTGGCCTTATCCTGATGCTGATTATCCGCAGCGTGATGCAATTTGGAACGATCACCGCAGTTATACTTTAGGCTTACTGTATTTTATTGCAAACGATCCATCTGTTCCTGAAAAGATACGTAACGAAGCTAAGCAGTGGGGGCTGGCTAAAGATGAGTTTGCAGACACCGATCACTTTCCACACCAGTTATATGTGCGTGTAGCACGACGTATGATCGGCGAATATGTTCTTACCCAGCACGATCTGATGAAAGATGTGATTAAATACGATGCTATTGGCATGGGTTCATATAACATAGATGTACGGCATATACAAAGAAATTGGGAATGGATTTCGCGTTTTCCTGAATTAAAAGGAGAAACTTATAATGAAGGCTATTTATCAATACCTGTTTTGCCTTACCAAATTCCCTATCGTTCTTTGGTGCCAAAGTTTGAAGAATGCAGCAATCTGCTTGTACCGGTATGTATCTCCAGTTCTAACTTAGCCTATGCATCATTCAGGATGGAGCCGCAATATATGATAGCAGGACATGCAGCAGGGGTTGCTGCGGCAATGGCGGTAAAAAGCCGGGTGCCGGTTCAGAAAGTTGATATAAACGCGCTGCAGGCGAGACTGTTGCAGCAGGAACAGATTTTAAGCATGGAAGAAAACCCGAACGGGTTTTTCCAGCAAGGCAATAGTGTTATCGTGGATGATGACATGAGCAGGTTTGTGGAGAAGTGGGGCAACTGGACTCTTTCAGAAGATCCCCAGGTTGCCCGTCATCAAATTACTTATTATATAAACACTGATAAAGAACCTGCTAAGATTACTTACCAACCTCATCTTACACGTGCAGGTCAATACAAAGTATATGGCTGGTGGGCCAAAGACGCAAGGGCTGCTACTAACGTACCTGTTATGATTGAATATTCAGGAGGCGCAAAATCAATTACAGCTAATCAAAAGCAAACCGGTGACGGATGGATTTTATTAGGAACATTTCCTTTTGAAGCAGGACAAAAAGGTAAAATTACCCTTACTAATGAAGGTGCTAATGGTATAGTAGAAGCTGACG
>MWYU01000188.1 GCA_002050375.1 Chitinophagales bacterium 62-2 | reverse complement strand
ATATGGCGTTACAAGTAAAATTTGGAGTTTCCACCTGGCTTTGGACTTCGCCGTTTAAAACAGAATCAATACCCTTAATATTTTCAAAGATTGCAGAGATGGGATTTGATGCTGTTGAAATTGATTCATTTTAAATTGATGATACCAACAGCCAGAATTAAATATTTCAGAGGATTACCGTGTTTATAAAAAAGGAATATATTTACGACCGACTTTCAATTGCCACTTAATTTTAATGCTCATATGAAAAAAAAAATCACCCAATTAAACCCTGCATTCGATTCTTTAAATCCCTCGCTTTTTGTTTCCAGGAAAAACACATTTCTCATTATCGCTTTAATACTCTTCATTAGTTTATCGGTTAAAACCAGTGCGCAGAATCACCCTGTTTCAGGCACTGTACTAGATCAGGAAGGTAAAGGATTAAGCGGTGCAAGTGTATCAGTAAAAAATACACAACTTGCTACTTCAACAGATGCTAATGGAAAATTTACCATTAACGTTCCCAATCCCAATAGTACTTTGGTTTTTACTTTTATTGGGCTTACTACACAGGAAGTTGATGTTAATAAGAGGTCAATTATTGATATCTCTATGTCTAACAGCGGTACAGCACTCCAGGAGGTTGTGGTTGTAGGTTATGGGGTACAACAGAAAAAAAGCCTTACAGGCGCTGTCGCTACGGTTAAAGAAGAGCAATTACGCGCAATTCCTACCGGCGATCCTGCTTCGAGGCTACAGGGCCGGGCCGCTGGTGTTACTGTTACCAATAATAATGCACCCGGAGCAGCTGCTACAGTTCGTATCAGGGGTTATGGCTCCTTAGGAAATAATAATCCACTTTACATTGTTGATGGCATACCCAGAACCAGTATGGACAACATAAACCCAAATGATATTGAATCGATGACAGTATTAAAAGACGCTTCATCTTCGGCAATTTATGGTTCACGTGCAGCTAATGGGGTTATTGTAGTAACAACAAAACGCGGTAAGGGTGGACAGCCAACTTTGAGTTTCGACGTGCGTTACGGCTTCCAGGAAAAAACCAATCGCCCTGATTTAATGAATTCGCAGGAGGCAGGAGAGAACCTATGGCAAAAATTTAAAAACATGGGATTAAAACCAGGAGATGCGGGATGGGGCAACGTACAATTTGGGTTCGGTGCAACACCTGTGGTGCCCGATTACATATTACCGGCAGGCAAAATGGAAGGGCAGGTTGACGAAAAAACGTATTCATGGCCAACACCATACAATGCAATAACCAGAACCAATAAAGGAGAAGTAGATTGGTTTGAAAAAATTTTTATTAGAGCACCTGTTCAGGAATATAATATTGCCGTAAGTGGTGGTGTTGCAGGTAAAAGTAATTATGCCATTTCTGGTGGTTACATGGATCAAAAAGGAATTGTAAATTATGGTGGCGATGCCTTTAATGGTCCAACCAATGGTGGATTTAAAAGGTATTCTTTACGGTCTAATGCAGATGTAAAAGTAAATGATTGGGCAAAAGTTGGTGTAAGTATTAGTGGTACCTATATAGACTTAAAGGGTACACTTGGATCAGCGCCGGTAACAAGTGTACTTACCCTTAGTCCACTACTTCCAATTTATGATATTAGGGGAAATTTTGCCGGATCAAAGACACCTTTAACGGGAAATGGACGCAACGCAGTTGCGGAACTTATTCGAAACAATGACGACTATACGCACCGGTTGCTGCTTCAGGCTAGTCCTTATGCCGAGATTTCGTTCACAAAGGGTTTGGTCTTTAAAACTTTGTTTGGTGTAAATTTCGATGAAGGCAAGTCGTTAGATCGCAGCCTGATAGACCCGGAGTTTAACCAGACCCAGCTCGTAAGTAATTTGACTTCCTCCTCGAATACCGGTTTTCAGTACAACTGGGTAAATACCTTAAATTATTTAAAGACAATAAAAGACAATCATAATTTTAATGTATTGGTAGGTACAGAAGCAGTGGACAACAGCTCCCAATTTGTAACCGGCAGCCGTTCAACTTTCGCCTTTACAGATCTTAACTACATGGTTTTAAGTGCCGGTCAAAAGGATGTAACCAATAGCGGCTCTTTCGACCAGAACAGGCTTTTCTCTTATTTCGGCCGTTTAAACTACGACTATAAAGGAAAATATCTTTTGGAAGGAGTTGTACGCCGTGATGCATCTTCCCGGTTTGTGGGTAATTACCGGTGGGGAACATTCCCGGCATTCTCTGCCGGTTGGAGAATTTCGCAGGAAAGCTTTATGCAAAACATAAACTGGTTGAGCGACCTGAAAATTCGTGTTGGTTGGGGAAAGAATGGTAATGATAACGTAGGTAACTATAATGCCTATACTACTTTTATAGCGAATGGTAATGAATCATACTATAATATAAGTGGTTCAAGCAGGAGCTCGTCTACTGCAGGCATGCACCAGTCAACACTTGGCAATCCTGAGGGAAGGTGGGAAACCAACATAGCAAGGAAC
>MWYU01000280.1 GCA_002050375.1 Chitinophagales bacterium 62-2 | reverse complement strand
ACTTTAAGACCGAGAATATTATTAACCATGATAGCATGAATAGTGTGTTAAACAGGACTAATTTGAATATCTAATTTATCGTATGTTTGAAGGCATAACACTATAAACCGTAACTACGTAAAATACCTTCCGATGATTAAGTATCTTCTTCTCTTAACCACAATTCTTTCTCTCAACCAACCCATCAAATCTCAATCTCCTCTCGAAGGCCGATGGGATATCACTATTACCATGTCAGGCAAAGAAGTTCCATCATGGCTGGAGGTTAATCATTCAGGATTACAGACACTAACAGGCCATTTTGTAGGAACAGGCGGAAGTGCACGACCTATTTCAAAAGTTAACTTTAGTGATGGAAAGATGAGTTTTTCTATTCCGCCACAATGGGAAACGGGTAATGATCTTTCGGTTGAAGGAACGCTGCAAGGCAATAGTTTAGGCGGCACTATTATCTTTCCTGATGGAAAAAATTATAGCTGGACAGGTGTTCGTGCTCCATCTCTTCGACGTACAACTGCACCTGTTTGGACACAGCCAATTCGCCTTTTTAATGGTACCGATTTAAAAGGCTGGCATGCAACGGGTGAGAACCAATGGAAAGCGGTAAACGGCATTTTACATAGTCCGAAGACCGGTTCTAATATTGTAACCGATGATAGGTTTAATGACTTTAAGCTGCATATTGAATTCCGTATTCCAAAAGGAAGCAATAGCGGCATTTATCTTCGTGGCCGCTACGAATTGCAAATTGCAGACAGTAAAGGATTAGAAACACTAAAAGATCAGCTTGGCGCTGTTTATGGATTTATATCTCCCAGCGAAATGATGGCAAAAGAAGCAGGTGAATGGCAATCTTACGACGTTACCCTTATAGGAAGAATGATAACAGTTGCATTGAATGGTAAGACTGTTATCTGTAACCAGGAAATTCCCGGTATTACCGGTGGCGCGCTTGATAGTAAAGAAGGTGAGCCGGGGCCTTTACTTATACAAGGCGATCATGGGCCGGTTGAGTTTCGTAACATTGTGCTCACCCCGGCTAAGTCCCCACTTTAAAGAATTCGCTTTTCCAGGTAATGTTTCCTTTTTTTATGGTATAGCTACTCTTGTAACACTAAACGGAAGTACAGGCGAAGGAGGTGTAGTGGCATTTCCTCTTTTATTAAGTTGCCCGTTTACCACTAAAAAATAATCACCGGCTTTGTCAATAGTTGTATTGAATAGCAGGTTAGTCCCAAAACCGTTACCTACTGTACCCTGGGTATAATCGGCATTAAGCACAACAGGAAATATAAGGTTTGTTGCATTCCTCGCAACATATAAAGTATTTCCATCCAAATACAAACCATCGCCTGAAGTAACCGGGGTGTTAAGAACGATCTCTGTAATAGCTTTAGTTGCTTTATCAATGCGGTATAACTTTCCTGATGAGGATATAACTATTATCAAATATTTACTATCGGATGTTGAGACAATTCCGTTAGCGTTCGTTCCTGTTGCAGCGTACGTGATTTGCGCATCAGTGAAGGTAAGCCACTCTTCAAGATTGCCTGGCTGGCTTTCGGTAATGCTTGTACGATAGATCTTCCTAACTCGTGAATCAGTAAAATAAATGTGCGTGTTATCAATAATGCAATCGTTTATAAATCCTGAACCAAACAAAGCATTGGTATCCCAGCTTTTAATAAGTTTCCCGTCAAGATCAAGCACCTGTATTTTGTTATCAGCACCCCCGCAAACCCAAAGCCGGTTCATTTGGTCAATCTTCATTCCGATAGCAGCTTTGCGGTTATGTGCAGCGCCGGAAGCAAGCAATTTAGTCTCTCCGCTTACAACATTAACCTGTATAATATCGCCGTTAGTTACGCTTCCTGTATAAAAGTTCCCTGTTTTGCTATTATAAACTATCCCTTCAGGAAAAAGTGTATCACCTGGAAGCGCATAGCTTTCTTTGGCTACATTAAAGTTTCCAATTTCATCCTTACTACATGAAAGTAAAATAACGGCAAATAATGAGACAACAAATAAACTATACTTCATAACAACGATTTGAAGTATGAAGAACAAAAATTAAGCCCTGTTTAATCGCATGAAGTAATACCTGTTATTCCGTTAATATAAGTGCCTCAATCAAACCTTTTAAAGGCCACGAACAAGCACATCACAAATATTACAACATTTTTAATTACATTATTCGCCTCTTTTTTATTTAGCGGTGCCATTCTCCTTGCAGCGGCAATATTAGATAGGCTATCAAACTCTTAATATCTTCAAACAACTCACTTCCATCTTAAAACCCAATCTCCTCATCTTGCAGTCTACAAAACCCTTCTTAACCATTTTCACTATTAATAGATTTTGGATGTTTTAGTTTTGTACTACAATGCAAAGCAGCAAACGTTTTATACTTATTAATTTTTTTGCCTGGACTTTTGTATTGCTTTTAGACTTTGTAGGGGATTATTTTAATGATGTGTTTTGGGACAGGCCATTTT
>MWYU01000127.1 GCA_002050375.1 Chitinophagales bacterium 62-2 | reverse complement strand
GCAAAAAGATTTTCGATAATATGTCTGGCATCAGCCATTCTTACTATTTTATAGTAGTTCTTTTAAAACTGCGAGGGAAAAGCCTATGTTTCACAAGAATTTTGTGTTGCCTAGTAGTTTACCTTGCTGCATAACTTTTTTTAGAAGAACCGTCCGGCACGACGATGCCTCACAAGAACAAATGCCTGCAACAAAATTGTTTTCTAAACAACAATATTCAGCTCTGAAGGTGGTGGCGGCAATTCGCTAAGCCCTGTAACTTCCTTGCCTGCATCTTCCACTTTTGTTGAAGTAACCCCAATGGAGGCAGACACCCATGTAAAGAATTTTGAGATACTTTGACTATCGGCAGTATCAAGGCTTACCACGTTTTCGGTTATCTGTTTTAATAAATTTGCATCGGCACTGCCGCCTGCTGCACAAGCAACGGTATAGGCAGTTTTGCGTTTTTTAAACTCTTCCAAACCTATTTGCCAGTCATCGGTTGGTATGCCGTCGGTCATTATAAAAACAAGCGGCTTCCAGTCGCCTTTTTGTTCTGGGGTAGTTTTTGCCACTTCATTATCTATACAGGTAGAAACTAACTTTAATCCCTCACCAAGGCTGGTTGTCCCCGACGCCTTAATGTCAACCATTTGAAAAGAAGCCAGGTCGGTAAGCGGTACTATCTGTTTTGCAGTACTGTCAAAGGTGATAATGCTGATAAAAGCAGTCTCAATAGCCTGCGGGTTTTGCCGCAACGAACTAATCATCACCTGCACACCATTTTTAACAGCCTCAATAGGTTCACCGGTCATTGATCCGGAGGTATCTAACAATAAATAAACGGGTAATCTTCTCATTGAGTGAATTTTTAGGAATTATGTTTTAAAAAGGATTCTGTTCTATAATTTAAAGTGAGAAATTTTTTTCACTTTATCGCTTTTCTCAAAAATTATTTTTATCAGGAACATGCAAATCCTGCGCCGCCTGTTTTTCCATCAGGAATAGGTTAAATAATCTAATTACGATTAAAAATCAAACTTGATACTGTGCTTTTCGGCGATTAATTTAAACCGGAGCAGTTAACATTTATAGCCAGAACTATTGGTAGGTTTCAAATCAGGTAGTTTATACATTATGATTTTTTGTTCCGGTACATTATTTCTTATGCTCTTATAATTGTTTTATTTGTCATTAGCTCTGCTTATTCGGCTTAAATGACAACAACTAAATGGAGTCCCTTGTGTTTTTGAGCCTTTAACTAAATTTGGTAAGTAATTTGATTAATAAATTAAAATCAAATAATAAAATGAACAAACAACAACCTGCTTTACTTCTGTGTATTTTAATGGATGTAATTGGGTACGCTTCTTTTGCTTTGCCCGGGCTTGGTGAATTTAGTGACATAGTTTGGGCACCTATTTCAGCATACATCTTTTACAAAACTTTCGGTGGTTGGAAAGGAACTTTTGGTGGTATATTTAACTTCGCCGAAGAAATACTTCCTTTCACTGACTTTATCCCAACATTCACCATTATGTGGGTGTGGCAATATTTTAGGAAAAAACAAGAGGATAAGACTATTAGCACGCAAACCGCTGCAAGACGGCCAATGTTATCAATACTACAACCTAAAAAAGTTGTTGTCTAAGAGCTTTCAAAGGGAGCAAGTCGCTATCACAATTAATTTATCGGAAAAAAATAAAATAGTTTCATTATCTTAACCGTTGAACAAACAGTTACATTTATAATAACAAAATTTTTAAAATGTCTTTACCAACTAACGACAAGAAAGGCGGAAACCAGGGTGCTAAAAACCAAAAGAACCAAGGTAAGAGTTCTAAATTTATTAAGAGTTCAGCAAAGCCTGCAGCAATAACAAAAAAGGTTAGATCAACAGGTGCTAATAGGGGAAGTTAACGTATTTCAGTCTGACAAAGCTTTTCAATTGCAGGTATTTCCACCTTCCTATTTTTATGCTTACTAACCCAAAGTTAAATGAGTTGGTCTTGCTCTAATTCATTACCTTTACTCCTATCGTTAATCTTCCGGACACAATTTTTTTCTAACTATAATATAACATGACACCAGAATCAATTCACTCATTTCTACAAAAAGAAAAACCAGCAGCAGTAATCAAGATAGAATTAAAACGCAGAACTGTGTTAAGAGGTATGTTCGTGAAAACGACAGATTACGATGACTTAAGGGTTAAAAACTTTTGGCGTATTGTCCCTGAAGCCAACATAGAACAATGGAATAAGAAACAGGATAACAATTTATTGAGGATATATAATGGTACAGAGTTTACTAAAATGTCTTCTACCGTAACCGTTTCCGCAGCTATCCCTAAAGCAGGTAAGCAACTTCAGTAATTAAATTACAATTAAGCCAGATATAAATTTAGGATTAGCGCCCTGTGTAGTTTTTCCCCTACAATTTCTACGGCAAAAAGGGCATATAAACAGGTCTTTATAATTGTTCTATCAAACCTGTTGTATTTTGGTAATATCTTCTGG
>MWYU01000311.1 GCA_002050375.1 Chitinophagales bacterium 62-2 | reverse complement strand
GGTTATGATAGTTCACAATGGAATAATCCGTATTGTTTTCAACGGTTAACCAGGGGAACACTTCAATAGAACCCCTTGCCCGGATATTTTTAGTACTATAGTCATCCGTATTGTACCGGAATAATCCATCCTGCTTTAAGAACCGGCCCGAAACTAAAAACGTCGCATTGTCACTACCTCCGCTTACTGAGATATTGTTTTCAAAGGCTGCCGTATTATTTTTATATAACTCACCGTAATAATCGGTGCTGCCATAATAGGTATACTCACCGGTATTTGGATCAATTTCAATCTCATTATAAGGCTGTCCTGATTCTTTTCTTCTCCTGAATTCGTCCAGGTATGCCTGCGAAAATTTCTGCGTCTTATTGACATTTTGAGGGAACGCGCCATCCCCATTAACAAAGGACTCTGCAAACATCTTTGACCATAAGTAACCGTCGGTTACAAAATCGGGTCTGGTTATGGGCGACTTCAGCGCATAATTGCTTGAATAAGTTACACTCGTACGGCCTTTCATACCTTTCTTTGTAGTAATCAACACCACACCAAATACTCCCCTTGCGCCATAAATCGCTGCCGAGGCTGCGTCTTTTAGGATGGAAACGGTTTCGATATCGTTTGGATTTATCAAACTTGGATCTCCTTCGAACCCATCTATCAAAATGAGCGCACTACCACCCTGACCGATTGAAGTGGTGCCCCTGATATTGTAACTGGGCGACTGAGTGGGCTTGCCGTCCATCATTCTCAGATTTAAATTCGGTAGCAAACCCTGCAGTCCCTGGGTAAGGTTGGTCATTGGTCTGTTTTCCAAATTTTTTGAAGTGATCTGATCAACCGCTCCTGTTGCATTGGCTCTTTTCTGTGTGCCATAACCTACAACAATTACCTGCTGCAGTTCTGAACTTGATGAAGCCATTTGTACATTAATAGCATTTCTTCCTGCAATGCGTTGCGTCAGGTTTTCCATGCCGGTGTAAGAGAATACAAGCTCGGTAGCATTGGCAGGAGCAGAAACTGTAAACTCGCCGTTGCCGTCCGTTGTGGTTCCGGCTCTTTGCCCGCCAGGAGTATTAATCATAATACTTACGCCTTGTAACGCGGCGCCTGTGGCGTCCGTTACTTTACCTTTAATACTATTGTTTTGTGCAGCTAAATGCAGTGGAAGGATGGCGGCGAAAAGGAGCCAGTAGTAAAATTTTTTCATCTATTTAAATTTAAAAGAGGTTAAATTAAGAAGTGAGATTTTAGCAGAACCGAATTAGGGTACAAGCTATATAAGCCTTTTGTTGCTAAGCTTTTACCCAGAAAAATTTTTACAACTGCTTCGCAAAAAA
Organism: Chitinophagales bacterium 62-2; assembly: GCA_002050375.1. Taxonomy (GTDB): domain Bacteria; phylum Bacteroidota; class Bacteroidia; order Chitinophagales; family Chitinophagaceae; genus Segetibacter. The sequence goes on along the minus strand of MWYU01000311.1, from coordinate 1,173 downwards.
TAATAGGTAGTACAAAAGCAACGTGTTGAGGAGATTTTTCTCATGTGGCAGAAGTTTAATTAAAAGGAATAAAAAGTTTTCTTTAAACAAAAGTAATCTAACATTAGCAATCGTAAGATGAATGTCAAGCTACCGAAATAACAAAATATCAAATTTACTTACGAAAACCTTTCAACAAAACTTTTTAATATTTTTAATTATTGTACTTCAAATACTGTAACCGAAATTAAAAGATGAACACCCTATTCTCTAACTGATCAAAATATTCTTAATTAATTTATTAATACTTTAGCCTGCACTTACATCCTTTAATAACTTAATAACTTCATCATCCAGGTTTTAAAGTAACACCCTTTCCAAATCTTTTAATTGTTTAATCTTGGTTTCGCAGGCAATGGGTAGCAATTGCTGAACAGGCTAATAGCGAGACAATGAAAACTTAAAGGGCGCTGCACTATATCATTGAGATAAATTATCTAATGCACCAAGGGTTCTCAAACCCCTTTTATTCAGGTATTTCTTTACTCCGACTCCAGAAGCGTTTTTTCGATTATTTCTAAAGCATTAATAGTTTTTAGTCCGCTTTTACAACAGAACCACTGCCCATAATTTTTCTATCCACCCTGGCATTTCCGCTATACTTTACTGATCCGCTACCCATAATTTTTACCTGTAAATTTTCTTCAGCAAATACATCTGCGTCACCCGATCCTGCGATGGTCACTTTTGCATTTTCGGCTTTTAACTCACGTCCTTCATAATTTCCGCTTCCTGCCAGATTTATTTTGACGTCTCTTGTTTCGCCGGCTATATGCAGACTACCGCTTCCTGTAATATTAGCATCTACGAGTGGTGCATTTACATTAAAGTTTATGTTGCCGCTTCCTGTTATGCTAAAGTCAATTTTATTGTCCGCATCAAATTTACTTTCAGTAGTTACATTTCCACTTCCTGTAACTTCAACATCGGTAATGCGGGGTGTGGTTATATAAACTCGAACAGGATTTTTAGAATTAATACTCAGGTTGTTTTCTGTTTTAATTACGAGCCAGTTACCATTCATTTCGGTTTTAATGTAAGGAATAATATTTTCGTCTGCTTCTACCTTTACACGCGTATTGCCCGTATTAACAATTACGTCCATGTCGCCGGTAACCCTTATTTTATTTGCAC
>MWYU01000123.1 GCA_002050375.1 Chitinophagales bacterium 62-2 | reverse complement strand
CTTCCGGGCAATCCAATTAAAAGATGGTAAGCTGTTGTGGGACTTCAGCAAGGTGAAAGACTTTGTTATGACTAAGCCTCTTGTTTATAATGGCAAAGTTTATTTCGGAAGCTGGGGTAACGAATTTTATGCTTTAGATGCCACTAGTGGAAGGTTTGCCTGGAAGTGGAACGACACATCTAACAACCGCATGTTTTCTTCCGCAAGTTGCCGGCCTGTCGCCACAAAAGGCAAAGTTTTTATTGTAGCACCTGATCAATACATGACAGCTTTTAATGCATCATCCGGAAATGTTTTATGGCGACAAAAAATGCCTGAAATAAAAGTTCGTGAATCTATGGGCTTGTCTGCAGATAGTTCTATGGTTTATGTAAAAACAACAGATGGTAGATTGTATAGTATTTCAACTTCTGCTGCTGGTATGCAAAGTAATTCAGTTATTAATTTACAGTTAGGTTACGATATAGCCGCAGCGCCTATAATCGAAGATAAAGGCATTATTTATGTCCCTTCTAATGCCGGAGTGGTAACGGCTGTAGACATGCAAGCGGTAAAAATCTTATGGAAATACAAGACATCTAATAGCCAGGTTACGGGCATTATTCCTTATGCGAAAGACAAGGTGATTGTAAGTACTGTAGATGGCAAAATATCTTGTTTGCAATTCTAAATCTAAAAGACCTTTAATTATTAAACGTTATTATTTCTTACAAAACTATTTTACAGATTGTAAAAAGGCAAAACCATTTCCGTCTAATGCGGCGTTTAAAGTATTCAACTTCTTCAGGTAGAAAGCTCTTACCTCACCCCAATTATAATAGGGAAAGTTTTTAGTTCTTAAGCCATCAATAGCTGTTTCCTTTTCATTCAGTAAAACCTTTATTAAGTAATCATCACTTCCATTCTTCTTGTATAAAATCCATTGAATGTTAGCACTTAACGGAACTACTGCAGAAGCATTCCAAACACTGTTTATGTTGCTAATATTATTTATGGCCTTTGCAGCACTGGCAAGATCTAATAAAGCAGCAAAGGGAGCAATAGCTTCAGCATGAGTAAAACGAAGCTGTACGTTCACAGCTCTTGTTTGTATATATCCGTCTGTTGTTTTAATAAAGTCAGTCAACAAAGGGGCGGCGATTTTGACTTGTATGCCATTCGCATCCATTCCAGGTCCCTTTAAGAGAAAATCTTCAGCTTCATTTATTTTGCTTAAAATGTCAAGTTCTTTGCACGAAAAAAACGATTGAAAATTTACTTGTTCTACTGTTAAGCCGGCATCTTGAATTTCCTTCTCAATAGAATTAATTATGGTTGCAAAGCCGTAAATATCAGATGCGAATTCATCTTTGTCTTCATTACTTAAATTTTCTAAAAACCCCGATGTAACAAATCGCTTACAAACCTCTTGAGTAATGTTGCTGTATTTTTCTAATTGCTGAAGCTTTGTAAAAGATGTTTTCCAGTTTCCATTTTTCTCGTAGGCAAGGTACGATGGCGCAAGATCATAAAAACGCAGAGTAGTGTCATCTACCTCTTTTGTAAGATCTTCTGTATTAATTTTTTGTTTCATTCCGTTTAAGAATGCATCCGCACTTTGAACTGTTCTAACTTCTTTTGTTACTTTGATTTTAACCACAGGGCTGCTATTTTTAAAAACAGTACTGTTATTTATAAGCATTCTTTTTGCTATTTCCTGCTGTTCAATTTTGCCAAGTTGAGAGATAGACTTAAAATCCTTTTTCTCTATTTTTTCTAATAACAGTACCATTTGCTTTAAACGTTTCCCCTCTGCCGTTAAAGCATCCGAGCTATCTGCTTTCATTAATAAGTTATAAGGTAGCGACGCGTTTACATCTTTTGTAAGATGCCTTGCTCCGTGCCTTCCAACATGATTGATAAATACAGCGGTATAATTATTAAGCGGAGTGTTAGTTTTTACCTGCTGACTTTTATAAGGTGTCTTTGTTCCAAGAGAAAAATTAGAGCATTTTTGAGCAATTAAAGAATTAAGAAAAAAAAGTGAGATAGAGATGATTATAGCTCGTTTCATAACAATTTTATTTATTTCTGCCCAATCACTTATAGTTTTAAGTCCTGACCGGCTTACTCCAAGGACCCCAAAAAAAAGCTTTCCGACTATACTAAAAAATAAAAGTAACGTTTTGTGGCCCGGTTAAATGGTAAATATATAACTAACGAATCGTAAGAAGACTCGATAGAATTAAAGGAAACGAAAATATTTGTCTAAAAAAGTTTGCTGAAACGAAAAGAAATAATAAATTTAGGCAGTAGAACGTAAACCAAACCGTTCTATAACATCATTTGCTTGTACCCCACACACTATTACGGTTCTGTATTTCTTTTTTCTTTCCATTTAACACTATCTACTGTTACTTATTATTATAAACCTATACAAACACACCTATGCTTGTTGTTGCTTATGAAAAGAACACTGCTATTGATGGCTTAAAAACTAAAAACCTTCCCTATTATAATTGGGGTGAGGGAAGAGC
>MWYU01000268.1 GCA_002050375.1 Chitinophagales bacterium 62-2 | reverse complement strand
GTATTTCATACAGTAATACATTGATTGGGGTAGCACCCGATAAAAAAACAAATGCACCCCGATAAAAAACAGACCCTATTAACTCGCCAAAATGAAAGCGGAATGCAGTAGTAACATCAAGATCACGATCTGAATGATGAACCAGATGAAACCGCCACAGAAAAGGAATTTTATGATTTAAAATATGCCACACATAATTTGTGTAATCCATGATTAAAAAAGCAACTGCTGCTTTGATAAAAGGAGGGGCATCATATCGATAATTCAGACCCCATTGCAGTTGCTGGTTTTTCATAGCCAGCTTAACCATTATTGGAAGGAACACAAAGCGCAAGAGACTAAAAGATGGAATGGCTACAATAGAATTAACGATTACCCTTTCAGACCTTAGCTGCTTTCGCTTTCGTAGCGCTCGCCTGCCTTCTGCAATAAATAAAGCAACAAATACGGTTGCCAATAAAGGCGCACCCCTAAAATCAAATACCCGCTTAATTACATTCATAAAATTTACAGTTTATCCTGCCTGATTAATTTACGATAGGTGCTTACCAGTTTTTGTTGTGAAAAACCAAGACGGTACATGAAATAGATAAGAAAGAATATTCCCTGCGTTTTGTAAATACCATTTTCCACATATTTCCTTGCCGAAGTAACAACTGGCTTTTTAATCACTTTAAAGCTACTTATTTTTTTAAGCTGTCTTATTATTTGCTGGTCTTCGAGCACTATATGTTTTTCACAAAAACCTCCGACCTCCAAAAACTTTTCTTTCGTTACAAATAAGCTTTGGTCACCAAAACGAATGGAATCTACATCGAAGCGGGTAAACCAACAGTTTGCTTTTAAAAACCAATGATCGTAGTCAAAGGATAGCGTGTAGCAACCGGCACTATATCCGGCATTAATTGCGCTTACAATATCATAAGTAAAACCTTCAGGGGGCAATGTATCAGCATGAAGGAAATAAAATATTTCACTTGTGGCATGTTGTGCACCATAATTCATTTGCGCTGCCCTTCCTTTTTTAGGACTAACTATTACTTTTACACCTTCAGCTTTTGCTATCGTAACTGTATCATCTGTGCTGCCACCATCTGCTATAATTATTTCTTTAATCAAATTGGTTTGATCATATTCCCACAGTCGTCGAATAGTTGCTTTAATATATGCCTCCTCATTATATGTTGGAATGATAACACTAATCATACTTCACCTTCTTTTATTCATAATAATTGTTCCTGCACTTATTTAAAATCATCTTCATCATCATTTTTACTCACAGATAACACTAATGAACACAGATAGAAACGTTATTGCTCACAGATTACACAAATGCACACAGATAAAAAAGTCATCTGCGGCTTTCTGTGCTAGTGCAACGGTGACATACCATGTTCTTAATAAAGAGGTGCATAAGTAAGAGTATTTTTTTTCCCTATCGTCTAGGAAATAATTGAACGGTTACATTTTCATCCCTGCCATGGGCGATGCTCCTCTTTTAAAAATATATTCACTGTTTAACAAGTAAGCACCTGATGTTACAACGGCTTCACCTTCTTTTAAACCGTAAGTAATTTCAATTCGGTCGTTGCTTTCTGAACCTACGGTTACCATTTTATTTTTAAACGTATTCTTACCTGTCATTACCCAAACCGATGAACCTTTTTCGTCTCTTAATACGGCATCTATTGGCAGGGATAATGCATTTGTTTGCCTTCCTTTAACGATAACATAGGCTGCCATGCCTGGTTTTAATTGATTATTCCTATTTGGTATTGAAACCCTTATGAGATTAAGTCTTTGGTCCGTACTTATTTCAGGATTTACAAACTGTATTTTACCCTGAAACTCTTTGCCTGGCATATCCGGTATCTGTACTGTTACCAAACCATTTGTGTTTAATTGTGCTGACTGGCTTGTATAAACCTGTGCTTCTGCCCAAAGTGTGGTTAAATCTGCTAACTGTACTATTGAACCTCCTTCGCTTACATAATCTCCTTCCTGTATGTCAATTGCGGTTATGTAACCACTTTCTTTACTATATACAGTTGTAGTAGTTGAAGGCTGCTTGTTTTTTGCAAGTGCATTCACCTGTGCTTCAGTCATTCCCCAAAGCAACAATTTTGTCTTTGCACTTTGAATGATCTGGTCAAAATTTATGAGTGAATTATCCAAAACATTACGCCTTTCTAAGGCAAGCAAATACTCCTGCTTTGCATTGTTCAATTGTTCGCTGTACACTTCTACTAATGGGGCTCCCTTTTTTATGTAGTCACCAATATTTTTATAATACAGTTTGTCAACTCTGCCCATTACTCATGAACTGACTGAAACTAATTTTTGCTGGTCGAAATTTAAAGTTGCATTTAATACTGTTTCGTTTCCTATTACTCCTTTACCAATTGTATCTACCTGTATATTTCCTAATTGTATTTGCTGGTCACTTAATTTTATTTCATCAGTTTGAGGCATATTGCTTTTTTGTACGGCTATCAGGTTCATTCCGCAAATAGGACATT
>MWYU01000732.1 GCA_002050375.1 Chitinophagales bacterium 62-2 | reverse complement strand
ACTTCATTCAGGCTGATTTAAAGTGCAAACTAATGCATCTCTTAAATGGGAGTGTAAAGAGTCCAATATTTTTATTTAAGAAATGGTACATGTTGGATTAGTATATTTATATTTTAGAAAGGGTATTAATACACGTTACCGAAGCCAAAAACGATTTGAAAACTTTCCTTTTCTAAATTTCGCAATAAGTTCCAAGGCTAAATTACATGGATTTTAAAAATTGCTATTTTGAAATGGATATAGAGGCCCGATAGTTAAGAACTGAATGTGAGGAAGGTGCAGTGTTCACAACCTTTTTAAGCCTATTCTTATTGTATATTTTAAGAATGTGGGAGTTAGATAAGGCTATATTTAAACCAATTAATATTGTTAATACACTCTTCTCTGACAGATGTCTTTTATCGGTTTTATAAATATTCCTGTGCCGAGTTTAGCCTTAAAAAAAACTTTTGAAAAATAAGTTTATTGAATAATTTGTTTACCTTCGATACTTCCTTAATGATCTTTACAGTTTCGCAATAGTTCTCCGGACGTTTCTAAAGTAAATGTTTCTCTGGTACGTTGTTCACTGTGTTCATTATGGTTTTTTATTTTATTTTTTTAATTTTTTACAAATGAACATTTACGTTGGAAACCTCAGTTGGACTATGACTGAGCAGGACTTAGCCGATCTTTTCACTCCATTTGGCGAAGTAGTATCTTCAAAAATTGTTACCGACAAGTTTAACGGTAATCGCAGCAAAGGTTTTGGTTTTGTTGAAATGTCTGATGATGAAGCAGGTCGTACTGCTATCAGTCAATTAAATGAAAGCGAAATTATGGGCCGCAAAATCGTTGTAAACGAATCACAACCACGTCCTAAAGACGGATCTGGTGGTGGCGGTGGATTTAAGAAGAGAAGCTTCGGCGGCGATAGCGGCGGCGGCGGTGGATACCGTGGCGGCAGCGGCGGTGGAAGTGGAAGTGGTGGCGGCGGTGGATTTAATCGCAATCGTGGCGGCGGAAGCAGCGGCGGTGGCGGTGGATACAATCGTTATTAATCTCTACTCCAAAATCAAAAACTTTAAAGTCTGGCTCAATGCCGGACTTTTTTTATTGCTTGTTGCCAAGGAATAGTAAATTTAATTTCTTGCACTTTTTAATTTTTACTTTTCAATTTACTTCCCAGCATTTCTTTCACTTCGTTTTTCCATTCATGATTTAGAATTGACAAGATAATAGAATCCCTTCTTCCTCCATCTCGCTTAGGCATATTACTTCGTAATACGCCATCTATTTTGCAACCAATACTTTTCATAGCTGCAATACTTCTTGCATTATCGTTATCTGCTCTAAACTCCACCCGTTCCACTTGCCATTTTTCAAAAGCAAATTCAAGCAACAAATATTTACAATTCTTGTTCAACCCTGTTCCCTGAAACTGTTTTCCGTACCATGTAAATCCTAACTGCAGTGTTTTATAATCTGGCAGAATATCATAAAACCTGGTACTTCCCGCGTAGCTGTTTTTTCGTTTATCATATACTATAAAAGGGTATTCTTTTTTCTGGCTGCGGCCGTCTAAAGCCGTTTGTAAATATTGTTTCATGTTTTCCTTTCCTGCGGCTGTAAGTAAGGAGAACTTCCACAGATCCTGCTCCTTCTCGCTAAACTCCAAAAGATTTTCAAAGTCAGAAGCAAGCAGAGGCCTTAATAAAACGTTTTCATTTTCAAGAATATGATCAGCAGATAAATTAATAGTCATTTTAGTCTTTTAAAAGCTCTGAAATCAATAGGCCAAAGCCAAAGAATTGTTTGATTAAAAATAATGATATTGCACTTTAAATCCGTGTAAATAATGTGTGGAATTGTTGGTTACACAGGCCCACGTGAGGCTTATCCTGTAATTTTAAAAGGCCTGAAACGACTTGAATACCGGGGTTACGACAGCTCTGGTGTTGCTTTGCTAAACGGCGAGTTAAAGGTTTATAAGAAAAAAGGTAAGGTAAGCGAACTTGAAGAGTCTGTTGTTGGTAAAAACATGCATGCATTTACCGGTATTGGCCATACGCGCTGGGCAACGCATGGCGAACCGAGTGACAGGAATGCGCATCCGCACTTAAGCGCAAGTGGACAAATAGCAATGATACATAATGGAATTATTGAAAACTATGCGTCCATTAAGCGTGAGCTTATTAACAAAGGCTACCACTTTAACAGCGATACTGATACAGAAGTACTGCTAAATTTTATTGAGGATATAAAGAAGAATAATAACGGCACTTTAGAAGAAGCCTTGCGTATTGCACTTAAAAGAATAGTGGGAGCTTATTGCATTTTATTAATTGAGAAAGATAATCCTGAAACTATTATAGCTGCCCGAAAAGGCAGTCCGTTGGTTATTGGTATTGGTAAGGGCGAACATTTTCTTGCCTCTGATGCATCGCCTATTATTGAATATACAAAGGAAGTGGTTTACGTGAACGATTACGAAATAGCCATTGTAAAACCTGATGAGCTTATTTTAAAAAACCTTGGTAATGAAAAGCAAACTCCTTTTATTCAAAAGCTCGACATGGAACTTGCTGCTATTGAAAAAGGTGGTTATGACCATTTCATGCTAAAGGAAATTAATGAACAGCCCGATACTATTTTTGATTGCTTACGGGGTAGGTTACACGCTGAAGCCGGAACCATAACAATGAGCGGCGTTCAGAATAATATACAGGCTTTAACCACTGCACAACGGATGGTAATGGTTGCATGCGGCACAAGCTGGCACGCAGGATTATTGGCAGAATATATGTTTGAAGAACTTTGCCGCATCCCCGTAGAAGTTGAATATGCAAGTGAGTTTCGGTACAGAAACCCTGTTATAAAACCGGGCGATGTTATTATCGCCATATCGCAAAGCGGAGAAACCGCAGATACTCTTGTAGCGCTTGAAAATGCAAAACAACAGGGCGCATTTATTTTTGGTGTTGTAAATGCTGTAGGAAGCAGCATCGCACGTATGAGTGATGCCGGCGCCTATAGTCATGCCGGCCCGGAGATTGGAGTTGCAAGTACCAAAGCCTTCACCGGGCAGTTGGCGGTCCTGGCTATGATGGCTCTAAAAATTGGTTATGCAAAAGGCACACTGGATGAAAAAAGATACCGCGAATTAATAAAAGGACTTGAAGAAATTCCGGAGAAAGTAAAGCAGGTATTAAACGATACATCAGCCATTGAAGCCATTGCAGAAAAGTATAAAGATGCACATGATTTTCTTTACCTCGGCCGGGGCTACAACTTTCCGGTAGCATTGGAAGGTGCATTAAAGCTGAAGGAAATTTCATATATTCATGCAGAAGGTTATCCGGCAGCAGAAATGAAACATGGCCCCATCGCTTTGGTCGATGATAAATTGCCGGTTGTATTTGTTGCAACAAAAGACCGTTATTATGAAAAGATCGTTTCGAATGTTCAGGAAATAAAGGCAAGAAAAGGTAGGGTGATTGCTGTTGCTACAGAAGGTGACACTGTTATTCCGGGGATGGCAGATGATGTAATGTATGTACCAGATGCTGATGAAATTTTAGCACCTTTATTAAGTGTTATTCCTCTGCAATTGTTAAGCTATTATATTGGTATTTCAAAAGGTTTAGATGTGGATAAACCGAGGAACCTTGCAAAATCTGTAACGGTTGAATAAGTAAAGTCTTTCACAAAGGGAGAAGTGCAGCAAATGCAAAAGCTAAAAGATATAAGCGGGAGTTATAAGTGTCCAATTTCCCACAACTAATAACTCCGTTAACTCTTCAAACATTCAACTCATCAACCGGTCAATTTATCAACTTATCAACCTGTCAACTCATCAATAATTTAACCTTATCAACTATTCAACCAGCAACCATGTCGGCAGCTACAAATGAAATACGTAAACAAAGTATAAGTTCATTAGGTTCACAATTTGTGTCTTCTGAATTTTTACCCCACGGAAAAGATGAGTATTATTTAAGAAATATTCAAAACAGAAATGGGATAAACTACCGGCAGCTTTCAGCTTACGAAATTGAAGTATTGGTACGTAACCGCAATACTGCTGCCGACTGGAATAAATTACTGGTGTCAGATGCTTTTAACCCTGAGCTTGTAAAGAACTGCAAGTTTTATGGCCTTGTGCGTATAGGAAAACTGGAACCTTTTTGCCTTGAATTTAGCGACCTGAAAGTTCCTGTAGGCCTTTATAACTCAACTATCATCAGTTGCGATTTTGGAGACAATGTTGTAGTTGATAACGTGAGTTATATGTCTCATTATATTATTGGCAGCGAAGTAATTATTACTAACGTAAACGAACTGGTAACAACCAACCATGCAAAGTTTGGAATTGGGATATTAAAAGAAGGCGAGGACGAGTCTGTACGTATCTGGCTGGAGCTTTGTAATGAGAACGGGGGCCGAAAAGTGATTCCTTTTAATGGCATGCTGCCTGGTGACGCTTACCTGTGGACGAAGTACCGCAACGATGACGAATTATTGCAAAAGTTTAAAGAGTTTACTGAAGCTGAATTTGATATAAAAAGAGGCTATTACGGAAAAGTAGGCGACCGAACAGTAATTAAAAACTGCAATATTATTAAAGATGTTTGGGTAGGTACAGATGCCTATTTGAAAGGCGCAAATAAGCTTAAGAACTTAACGATCAACTCAGGCCCTGAAGGTAAATCGCAAATAGGTGAAGGATGCGAAATGGTCAACGGAATTATGGGTTTTGGCTGCCGTGCATTCTATGGAGTGAAAGCTGTTCGTTTTGTTATGGCTTCACACTCGCAACTAAAATATGGAGCCCGCCTTATCAACTCCTACCTCGGCAACAACTCAACTATTTCGTGTTGCGAAGTACTAAATTCTCTCATCTTTCCCGCACATGAGCAGCACCATAATAACTCTTTTTTATGCGCATCGCTGATTATGGGACAAAGCAATATGGCTGCGGGAGCAACCATTGGTTCTAACCACAACAGCCGTGGGGCAGATGGAGAAATAATTGCAGGCCGCGGCTTCTGGCCGGGGTTGTGCGTAAGTCTGAAACATAACTCAAGATTTGCAAGCTTTTCTATAATCTCTAAAGGCGATTATCCTAATGAATTAGATATCCGCATTCCGTTCTCGTTAATAAGTAACAATGTTACAGAAGATCAACTGATAGTAATGCCGGGCTACTGGTTTATGTACAACATGTATGCTTTAGAAAGAAACGCGTGGAAGTATACAGACCGGGATAAAAGAATAGAAAGAATACAGCATATCGAGTATGATTACCTCGCACCAGATAGTATAAATGAAATAGCGCAATCAATTAAGCTAATGCAGGAATATACCGGTAAAGCATATTTAAGAAGAGTAAACCCTGAAGAAAAATACAATCATGAAGAAATTATTGCAACAGGAAAACAACTGCTCGAAGGTTACGATCCTGTTGTAGAGGAACTTGAAATTTGTGCTGATGGTTTCGAAAATTCTAAAAGAAAAGTGGTTATCGTAAAAGTAATGAAAGCTTATCATTTGTTTAAAGAATTAGTCCATTTTTATACCGCAACCCAGCTGCTAAGCCATATCTCAATAAACAACACTACTTCCTTTAAAGAGCTAAGTAAAACAATAAACACTGATGCAAATTTAAATGACTGGTTGAATATAGGCGGACAACTAATACCGGTTGCTGAAGTAAATATTTTAATAAAAAAGGTAAAAGATAGCACTATAAAATCATGGAGTGACCTGCATGATTCATACTTGCAGCAGGGCAATAATTATCCTGCTCAAAAGCTCCAGCATGCATTGTGCGTTTGGGAAAAGGTGTCCTGTATTTCTATAAACGATTTTAACGAAGAAACATTTACCTCTTTATTAAACGCTGCTGTCGAAACCAAAGAATGGATGACACAAGGCATTTATGATTCAAGAGCTAAGGATTACTCAAGCCCATATAGAAAAATGATCTACGACAATTTAGAAGAAATGAATGCTGTGATGGGCAAGCTGGAAGAAAACTCATTTATTAATCAACAAAAAGATGAGCTGGAGAAGTTTAAAAAGCAGGTTACCGGGATAAAAAAGCAATTTAAATTATACTACTCAACGGTAGCTTGAAATGATAGACCAACTAACAAGGTGAACTATTTTTATTAGGACCAATCGTTGTGAAAAACACTGCTACTTCTTTCTAAAAAAGATCCGGATAGGAACACCCGTAAAGTTGAAATGCTGACGTAATTGGTTTTCGAGATAATTTTTATAAGGCATTTTAATATCATCAGGATAATTGGTAAAAAACGCAAATGAGGGAACAGCCGTTGGTAACTGTGTTATATATTTAATTTTAACCTGGTTACCACGAACTACAGGAGCATGGTAATCTTCAACTGCCTTCAGCATCACCTCATTTAGTTGCGATGTTGCAATTTTCCTTGTTTTATTCTCATATACTTCAAGCGCTACTTCCATTGCTTTAAAAATCCGTGTTTTTTCCGCTACGGAAATAAAAAGAACAGGTACATCTGTAAAAGGTGCCATTTTCTCCTTAAGCTGCTTCTCATAATTCCGGGCTGTATTTGTTTCTTTATCTACCAGGTCCCATTTATTTACCAACACCACAATGCCTTTGCCTTTTTTTGCTGCCAACCCAAAAATGTTTACATCCTGCGCTGTTATACCTTTTGATGCATCCAGAACGAGCAAACAAACATCTGCTTCGTCCATTGCTTTAATGGCACGAATCACTGAATAAAACTCGAGGTCTTCATTCACCTTTGTCTTTTTACGGATGCCTGCAGTATCTATTAGTATAAACTCCTTATTAAAAAGATTATAATGCGTGTGAATAGTATCGCGTGTTGTACCTGCAATTTCACTTACAATTGTCCTCTCCTGCCCTATCAAAGCATTTAGCAAAGAAGATTTGCCAACATTCGGCTGACCCATGATCGCAAACTTTGGAAGCTCACTTTTTTCTATATTATCTTCCGAAGCTTCAGGAGTGATGAGTTCAGCAACAGCATCAAGAATTTCACCTGTTCCGCTGCCGCTAATACTGCTTACAAAAAAAACATTCTCAATGCCGAGACTGTAAAATTCGTTTGCCTCCAAAAGCCTTTCGCTATTGTCTACTTTGTTAACGCATAAAAAAACCGGCTTGGTAGTACGGCGTAACAGATCAGCCATCGAGGCATCAAGGTCTGTTATACCTGTAGTAACATCTACCATAAAAAAAAGTGCATTAGCTTCCTCGATAGCAATCTTAACCTGTTTGCGTATCTCAGTCTCAAATATATCTTCGCTATTTGGTACAAAACCACCTGTATCAATTACATTAAATGTTTTTCCTGCCCATTCTGCAATTCCATATTGCCGATCGCGGGTTACACCGCTTGTGTCATCCACAATGGCCTTTCGCTGCTCGAGCAAACGGTTAAAAAAAGTACTCTTGCCAACATTAGGGCGACCAACTATTGCTATTGTAAATCCCATAAACCTCATTTCTCCTATCCCTGTAAGGGAGCGGAACTTTTAAATTTTATTAAAATAATCTATCAACTTCATACCCTATCAACATTTCAACTCCACCCTTTAACTTATCAACTTATCAATCAATCAACTCCTCCACCTATCAGCCATTATACCCATACTCCCTCAGCTTCAACTCATCATCACGCCATTTATTTTTTACTTTTACAAACAACTGCAAAAATACTTTTTGCTCTAAAAATTTCTCCATGTCTTCTCTTGCCGCCATACCTAATTGCTTTATCATTTTTCCTCCTTCGCCAAGTATTATTGCTTTCTGGCTTTCGCGTTGAACTATAATATCTGCCTGTATTTTTACAAGCGTATCTTTCTCTTTAAATTCATTAACCAATACAGTGGTGTGATAAGGGATTTCGTCTCCAAAGAGCAAAAAGATCTTTTCCCTTACCATTTCGCCGACAAAAAATTTCGTAGGTAAATCTGTAAGATCGTCTTCATTGTAAAAAGGATTGCCTTCGGGCAGGAATCTCAGAATCGAAGTTAACAAGAGATCAATGTTCTCATTTTTTGTAACAGAAATCCCGATGCACTCTTTACTGTAAGGCTTAGAAGAGAAGAATAGTTTTGCTTCCTCAAACTTCTTAGCGTCTGAAGTATCGAGCTTGGTAATAACAAGAATAGAGGGAACTTTTACCTTAAGTGAAGCAAATATCTCATCTGCTTCCTGCCATTTTTCTTTAATATCTACAAGCAGTAAAGCTACGTCTGCATCTTCGAGGCTGCCCTTAACAGCCTTCATCATTTTTTCGTGGAGCCTGTATTTAGGTTCAATTATTCCGGGAGTATCGGAAAAGATAATCTGGTATTCTCCTTCTTTATTTAAAAAGGCTTTAATGCGGTGACGTGTAGTTTGCACCTTAGGACTTACAATTGCTAATTTCTCACCAATAATAGAATTTAGTAAAGTGCTTTTACCTGCATTTGGCTTACCAAATATATTTACAAAACCGACTTTCATTACGCTTACTCAACAGGCATACATAAGGTTATGCCGATGTTAAGTGCGCAAAAGTAAGTCTTTCAAACTTAAGGCGTTTATTAAGCATTGCAATTTATAAACAACCTAAATAAAACGAAACTAACAAGCATTTCTAAATACACCTTTTATGCTGTAGCGCAAAGCTCAATAGAGTTTATGTATAGACTGAAAGAGTGGGAAGTAAGTTTTGATACTTATCCGGTTTTACCAAAAGTATAGTTGTCCTTTCTGCGGCAGAAGGAATATAATTCTTTAAGCAAAGTCTTATAACCCGAGAAGTCAAAGGGTTTTACGGTGTAACACAATGCACCTGCTGATATGCTTTCTTCTAATTTGCCCTGGTTTGAAATACTGCTGCAAACTACAAGAGGAATATTTTTGTAACGTTTATCTGCCTTTAACTTCCTAATGCATTCTATACCACTTACGCCAGGCAGATTAACATCAAGAATAAAAATGTCAGGAGCAGTATTTTTTAATAGAAAATCAAACATTTGCGTGCCTTTACTGAAGCAGTGTAACTCAATAGGCATTTTGCTCTCACTAATAATTTCGCTATAAATTTCCCCTTCATCGTTATCGTCATCAAGGAGAAAAAATCTCCGCCGTTCTACAACTTTCATAACTCCGTTTTACAAAACAATTCAAAATTTCGTCCAAACCTATCTTATTGTAATATTTTTAACTCTACAGCAGAAAAAGAAGGATTTCAGGAACTCTTTCTAAATAAGTAATGTGTTTGCGACATAAATACAAAAAGAAGTGTTGAAGTTTCTCACCAACTTTAAAAACATTAGTAAAACAGAAAACAGTGTGTGTAGAAAATCTGAACCATCTAATAAGTGAGATTACTTGTTTCCAACCGACGGTTCATGCTATTCAATAGTAATTAACAACTATTGAATAACTAATGGTTCTGCTTTTACTAAAATTTGATTTAGTTTGAATTATTATGATACTAAAAATTCTTAATTTAACAGGGCGTTTATAATATCAGTTTCTATGCTGGAAACCAGAGAAATATCGGCCCTTTTTTCGTTAATTGACGATCCCGATCAGGAGGTGTTTAACACTGTCTCCAACCGTATCGTCCACTATGGTCGCGGCATTATCCCTAACCTTGAAAACCTCTGGGAAAATACATTAAGTGAAGAAGTGCAGAGCCGCATAGAGATGCTTATTCATAAACTGCATTATAACGATCTTACCAGAGACTTTACGGATTGGAAAAATAATCCTTACCACGATTTGCTGTTTGGGTCGCTATTAGTAGCAAAGTTTCAATATCCTGATTTAGCAACAGCTCCCGTATTACAGGAGTTGGAAAGAATAAGAAGAAATGTATGGCTCGAACTAAACAGCTTTCTTACTGCATTGGAACAGGCAAACGTAATCTCAAGCATTGTGTATAATTATTATAACTTGAAAGGGGTAGAGATGGGTTATAAAAACCCTGATGATTTTTTTATACATAAGGTTATCGAAAGCAAAAAAGGAAACGCACTAAGCAACGGCGTTTTATACCTGCTGCTTAGCGAATTGCTTGATATTAATGTGAAAGTCATCAATATTCCCAGGCAATTTATTCTCGCCTATTTTCATATTGATTACAACCCCGTATTAGATACAAATCCACAGCAGAAAATTCATTTTTACATTGATGCTATTAGCGGACAAATATTTTCGCATAAGGATATGGAAGCCTATTTTAAGCGGATCTCTGTTCCTATAATACCTTTCTATTTTAAACCTCTTACCCACAAACGTATTATTCAGATACAAATAGAGGAATTAGCAAAGTGCTTTCAAAATCCGAAGAACCAGTATAAATATGATGAGCTAATGGGCTTAAGTAAATTGCTGGAAGATTGATTTTAAATGGACAATGAACAACGATGAATTAATAATGCAAAATTGATAAATGATGAGTTTTTAAAAGAATGTTTTGCTTGTAAGTGATTAGTCTCAACATTGCTCAGTAATAATTTACCACTGGTCATTATTAATCGTTCATTGCTCATTATTCATACTCATCATTAATCGATTATTGATCATTGTTCATTAATCATCCATAATTTATTACACCGCTACAGTCTGAAATTGCCGGGTTGCTTTTGTGCCTTCTACCAACCTGATGAATACTTCATTTAGAGAAGGAAGAATTTCGTTGAAAGCTTCAATAGTTACATTCTGATTGATAAAATATTGCAGAACTTCGTTACTTGGAGTGTTTTCATGTATCCTGACAATTAGCTGCATGCCGTCTTGTTTTACAACTTCAAAAGAAGGACTTGTTATGTTAGCAACAGCCTGGCTAAGTTGAAGACGAAAGAGATTTTCTTTATATTGTTGTTTGATGTTTGCGACGGTGCCATCCAATATTTTCTTACCCTGGTTAACCAATACAATGTGATCACAAATTTCTTCAACCTGCTCCATACGGTGTGTACTGAAAATTACGGTACTTCCTTTTTTGGCAAGCTCAAAAATTTCATCTTTAATAAGGTTGGCATTTAAAGGGTCTAAGCCGCTAAAAGGTTCGTCTAATATAACAAGTTTGGGTTCGTGTATAACTGTTGTTACAAATTGCAGTTTCTGGCTCATGCCCTTGCTTAGATCTTCCACTTTTTTATTCCACCAGCTTTCCATTCCTAAGCGTACAAACCAATATTTGATCTTTTCCATTGCGTCGCTTTTGCTTAAGCCTTTAAGCTGCGCCAGGTACAAAGCCTGCTCACCAATCTTCATCTTTTTGTACAGGCCTCTTTCTTCAGGCATGTACCCTATAAAACGGTTATCATTAAGGGGATCAAATTTTTTATCGCTGAAAATAATTTCGCCTTCATCAGGATAAAATATGCCTGTTATCATTCTAAGTAATGTTGTTTTGCCGGCGCCATTAGGACCAAGCAAGCCGAAGATGCTTCCTTTTTCTATCGAAAAGCTAATATCGTCTACCGCTTTCTGAGTAGCATAATATTTTCGAATACTTCGCAATTCAAGTATATTCATTAATGCAGTAGTTTATAATTCAAAAATAAGCAGTATGAACTTCGAGTTACAATTTTTTTATAACAGGACAAGCTGTGCTGACTATAGTTGGAGAACATCTTCGAGATAGCCGCTATATTACTGAAAAAACATTCGGAATATTTAATCCATCAACTGCAGATATTATAACTCTTCCAGCATCTTCACTACGCCTTCGCGTTTTAATATAAGATAACCAAGCCGGTCGTTGCTTATTCCATCTTTTAATTGGTAACTAAAAACCAATTGTCCGTCCTGTACATGTGTTTCAAAAAAGTTGAAGCGAATGTTTGGATATTGTTTCAATTCTTCTCCAATTTCATATAGGTGAGTCGACAGGATGAACAAAGCATTCTTCATTTTTCGCAACCCTTCAATAACAGCAGTGCTGCACTTCATTGCATCCTGTACATTAGTTCCTTTAAATAATTCGTCAATCAAAATAAGCCAGTTACGGCCATCGTTTATTTTTTCAATTGTTTTTTTAATCCGTTGTACTTCGTTAAAAAAATAACTTTCGCCACGGCTAATATTATCTTCTACCTGTATGTTGCTTAGCAGGCCATCAAACAAGCTAAGCTCACACTTTTCTGCAGGAACCCCCATACCGACATGAGCTAAATAAACAGCAATTCCCACCGCCTTTATAAAAGTACTTTTGCCAGCCATATTTGCTCCGGTAAGAAATAAGAAGTTTGTTTGCCGGTTTAACTTTACATCGTAAGCAACAGGTTGCGGCACTAACAAGTGATAAACATTTTTTGCATCAATATAAGGCGTATCAGCCTTTTGAATTTCAGGAAAAGTAAAGTCATATTTTGTGCAAGCCATAGCCATACCATAATAAGCATCGAGATGGCTGTAAATATCTACGAGCTCTAAGGCTTCTGCTTTAAACCGTTGCCTTAAATATTTTCCGAAGGTTAAAATATTAATGGCAGATAATCTTTTGCTCTTATTCCAATGCATCATTGTTTTAACAAGGGGCCTGTCGGTTAGCATCTTGATTCTTTCGAGTATTACCTGTAAAAGTTTAGGAACAGACAAGCCTTTAAAAACATTGAGGATTTGGTGAAGACCGATAGTAAAGTCAACAAAGTGAGTGACTGAATATTTGACAAGCGAGTAATCTTGCGAATTGACTATTTTATAGTAGAGACTATTGAGAGCATTGGGATGATCAGGAATATCGCCAACGGGAGTATCGTAAAATTTTTGAACCACCATTACCGTTCCATTTGTAATTAAGGTTGGCCATTTTTGCTGGTTATTAATAATAAGTTGAAGTGTTTGTTGGGTTTCCTGAATTTTATTAAGATCGCTATATGGATGGGCAAGCAGATGATGCAGCCAATCCCGGCCACCGGAAGACGTGGTAAAATTGAGATGGTGGAAAACAGATTGTTCTTCTTCCCTATTGAAGATGGAAAGGTCGTTGAGCGTTGTTTTATCTACTTGCATGTATAGATTCAGTTTCCCGTTTTGTTTGTGTGGATTTGTTGAACACGGATGACAGAGATTAGGAGGACAAAGCAAAGGTTAATTCCTGCAATCAATAAATTCTCTATGATCCGCCTTCCTAACAAACACGATAAACAGTATTAAATAGGTAGACAATGATTGAACACTGCAATCCTTACAATCTATAAAATTCAGAAATAATCCCTGCAACTGTTACAATCCATAAGATCCATGTCCTAATCTCTGCAATCCTTATAATCCATAAAATCCATGTCCTACCTTACCTATCAAATTTCATTCTCATTCCTTTTGTAGACTCATCCCATATGCCGTTTCCATAAACCAAGTTACCATTTACAAACGTATGGGTAATAGCTGCAGGAAAAACAACACCTTCAAAAGGACTCCAACCGCACTTATATAATATGTTTTCTTTTGTTACCGGTGTTGAGGCATTCAAATCAACAATAACAAGATCAGCATAATCTCCTTCCCTTATAAAACCTCTTTTTTCAATTTTAAAGCAATCGGCCACTGCATGGCTCATTTTCTCCGCTACTTTTTCAATTGATATTTTTCGCTGCTTTACATACTGAAGCATAAGCAGCAACGAATGTTGTACGAGTGGTAAACCGGAATGTGCTTTTTCGTAAGGCTCATTTTTTTCATGCCATAAGTGCGGTGCATGATCGGTAGCTATTACATCTAGGCGGTCATCAAGCAGTGCAGGCCAAAGTGCCTCCTTATTATAGGCTGCTTTAATGGCTGGATTGCATTTTATCTGGTTGCCCAGCCTTGCATAATTATCGCTGGTAAAGTGGAGATGATGAACGCATACTTCCGCCGTAATTCTTTTCTCTTTCAAGGGAAGCATATTGCTGAAAAGTTGTAATTCTTTTTTGGTTGTTATATGCAATATGTGCAAACGCGAATCATGTTTCTTAGCCAACTGAACTGCTTTGAAAGAAGATGTAAAACAAGCTTCCTCATCTCTTATTACTGGATGATCTGCTGGCTGTAATATGTTTTTTTGGGATTTAACTTTTGCAAAGTTTGCTTTTATAGTTTCTTCATCTTCGCAGTGCGTGGCAATTAAAAGATCAACGCCTGCAAATACTTTCTCCAGGACAAGCGGATTATCAACCAGCAAATTTCCGGTAGAAGAACCCATGAAAATCTTTACACCGCACACGTCATTTTTCTTATCATTCGTTTTTAAAACTTCCTCTACATTATCGTTGCCTGTCCCCATATAAAAAGAGTAATTGGCAAGTGACGAATTTTGTGCGATCCAGTATTTATCCTCCAGCAAAGCTTGTGTAAAAACAGGCGGAATAGTGTTTGGCATTTCCATAAAACTGGTAACGCCACCTGCAATTGCGGCTTTACTTTCAGTATAGATGGTTGCTTTATGGGTAAGTCCCGGTTCTCTAAAATGTACCTGGTCATCTATCACTCCAGGCAATAAATATTTGCCTTCGCCGTTTATCTCAGTAACCTTTTCGCTTACTGAAATCCGGCTTCCAATTTTTTCTACGAAGCCATCTTTAATTAATACATCACCTTCTAAAGTTTTACCTTCGTTTACTATCGAAATATTTTTAACCAAAAAATTCATAGCCTTTATTTTTCTAAATCCGGTGTTCATGCAAATTATCAAATCCTTTCGCGTTGTTTTTCTTTTTTTATTGTCTTTAAGTGTGTTTTCTCAAACTAATTATTTACAACCTGGTTCCAAAGATTACATTTTGCTTGACCGGCTTGAAATTAAATCGGCCAATCCTAACCTCAATTATTCTACTATTAAGCCTTATAGCCGTAAGCTTATAGTTAAAGAAGTGGAAGGAATTGATAGTCTCATTAATTCCGGCGATAGTAATGCGTTAGCCCTTTCAAAAGTTGACAGATATAATATTGACCATTTTTTAATGAACAACAGCGAATGGAGTAAGCCAAGAGAAAGTTATGTAAGTAAAAAAGCATTTTTCAATACCTTTTATAAAACAAAAGGCAATTTGTTCGAAGTAAATAGTGACGATTTCTTTCTTGTAATAAATCCATTAATCAGTTATCAGCAATCGGTAGAAAGAGGCAACGGTCAAAACTTGTTTTATAACAGCCGCGGAGTTTCACTCAGGGGAATGATTGCCCGCCGTGTTGGTTTTAATGTTTATCTGACCGATAACCAGGAGCGTGATCCTGTTTATGTGCAGCAGTACATATCAAGCCGGAATGCGGTTCCCGGAAACGGCTTTTATAAGCCTTTTAAAAAAACGGGGGTAGATTATCTTGATGCAAGAGGCTCGGTATCATGGAACGTAGCAAAGTATATAGATATGCAGTTTGGCTACGATAAAAACTTTATAGGAGCTGGATACAGAAGCTTAACTCTTAGCGACTTTTCAAATAATGCCTTGTTCTTTAAAATCAATACCCGCATCTGGAAATTTAATTACGAGAATTTATACATGGAACTTATCCCTCAGCATAGCACAAAAAATACGCTGCTTTCGAGGAAGTATTTGCGAATGAATCATTTAAGCATCAATCCTACTAATTGGCTAAATGTTGGAGTATTTGATGCAGTAGTTTTTGGGCGGAAAGGTCTTTTTGATTTTCAATACCTGTTGCCGGTTATGTTTTTGCGGGCGGCGGAGCAACAGGTTGGAAGCCCGGATAATGCAGTGGTTGGTATGGATGCTAAAGCAAACATTAAAAAGACAGTTCAGCTATATGGCCAGTTAATTCTTGATGAATTTATATTAAGTGAAATTAAAAAGAACCGTGGTTTTTGGGCAAACAAGTTGGGTTACCAGTTGGGAGTAAAATATGTCGACGCTTTCGGTATTAAAAATTTAGATATTCAATTAGAACAAAACAGGGTAACTCCTTTTACTTATTCGCATTTTGACAGTATTGCCAATTATACTCATTACAATCAGCCCCTTGCGCATCCTTTAGGAGCTAACTTCCAGGAGTATATTGGTATTGTAAAATATCAGCCGTTAAACAAGTTATACCTGCAGGCCAAACTCATTCGTTATTACCAGGGTAGCGATACGGGCAGATCGAACTACGGAAGTAATCCTTTTAAATTGTACACAACACGTACCAAGGAATATGGAAATTTTGTTGGAACAGGTAATAAAGCTACTTGTAACAATATTACGCTACTTGCATCGTATGAAATTAAAGAGAACTTATTTATTGATGGGTCCCTACAAAACCGGAGTTATAAGCTTGCAAGCGGCGGCAATCAAAAAACAACTATTCTTTCTGTAGGCTTTCGTTGGAATATGGCGAGAAGGGAATTTGATTTTTAGGATAAAAGGGCATTAACATGAAGGTTCATATTTCTACAAGCCTTTAATATTTTACTTCAAATGTTATTTAAAACTCTTTAATAAGCAGAGAAGAAAACCTCATCAACAAGGAGGTCTTCCAAAGGAATGATTCATACTTAAAACTAATCTTCAAGAATAATAGAAAACACAATCATTCTTGATTGTAGTTTGTCTAATACGTTACTGTACTTTAGGTTGGGGTCGCGGCTGTGAATGTTACTTAATCCATTGCTTATCTTTATTTCAGGCGAGAAGGTTACGAACGGAAAATAGAAATTAAACCCAATTCCGGCTTCAACGCCATAATCGGTATTTGATAATTTTACAAGATCTTCTGCATTACGAGCCTGAGAGTTACTGGCAAGATCCATATCATACTTTACACCGCCCAATAAGTAGGTTCTGAAGTTCCCTATCCTGTCGCTGTTAAATTTTACCTGTAAAGGAAGGCTGACAATAGTTGAGGGCAATGTTTTCTTTTCAACAAAATTTTCGTTTGAAGTCGGATACCTTAAGCTATAGGTGAAGTACTTAGCACCACCGATAATTAGTTGAGGATTTGTGCGTAACGAAAAACGTGGTGATACCTGCAGAGTGCCTAATAAACCTAAGGCAATTCCACCACTGCTTCCCGGGTCAACAGAAAGGATGCTGTCGTCCTGTAAAAATTTTGGATGTTTTGAGGGATGAAGATAAGAATGATTATAACTGATGGACAGTCCAAAATAGTACGGCCAATCATCATGATTGCTGCGGTGTTGCTCTTTGTACTGACTGTAGGCGCTTATAGATAATATTATAGAACAAATAAACAGTGTTAGCTGCTTTAGCAACTTCTTTTTGCAGTTTGTAATTCCCTTACGTTCACTCATTTTTTAATCCTCTTGATCTTAATACAAAGAGAGTACAATTCAGCTTATAATTATTTTTATTTGTTAGAAGAGCAATTTACCTGCGATTTTCAATCCGACAAATTTCAAGTGTACAACTTGTGTTAATAAAGGCAAAAAATTGTTTTATCGTACGTCAAAAAATTCATCTTTCAATTTTCATAGAAGTCCTCACTTCACTTACTTCCACAATAGATAGAGCAGATTTCTAAAGTAAGTGATTCGAAATAAGTGTTTTTATATCCAGACTTTTTTAATATCTCAATAAACTCCTTACCCTCAGGAAACTTTTGAACCGACTCGTTTAAATATTGATAAGCATCTTTGTTTTTGGCAACCATATTTCCAATACCTGGAGCAATTATCTTCATATATAAATTATAAACCCCTTTAAAAGCTATTTGTTTTGGTTTGGAGAACTCAAGTATTACCAGTTTTCCGCCAGGCTTCAAAACCCGTAACATTTCTTTTAATCCTTTTTCAAGGTTCTCAAAATTTCTAACACCAAATGCAACGGTGACGGCATCGAACGAAGCATCAGGAAAGTTTATAGACTCACTGTCGCCATTTAGCAATTCAATCTCATTTTCAAGACCAAGTTTTTCAACTTTACTTCTGCCTACTTCAAGCATGCCCTCTGAAATATCGATGCCGGTAATTTTTTTAGGATGTAATATCTTGTAGGTAAGAATTGCAACATCACCTGTTCCGGTCGCCACGTCTAAAACTGTTTGCGGGTGTATAGATTTTAGTTGCTTTATGGCTTTTTTTCGCCAGGTTACATCAATGCCGGCAGAAAGAAAATGGTTGAGAAAGTCGTAGCGAAAAGCAATTTTATCAAACATATTTGCAACCTGCTGCTTTTTACTCAACCCGCTTTCCTTAAAAGGAACTATGGTATCATGGGCATATTTGGGCATAGCGGACAAAGATATAATATGTTATGTACAAGCACTAAGAGGCAAGCTCCTTAACGATCAATGATAAGAGGTAGGATGCATGTATACTTTTCCAAAACCTGTGAACTGTACAGTTTCGACCGAAACTTTACACCTCACCTTACTCCGGCTATCTTCTAACTTCTATCTTCTATTTTTAAATAGCGTAAGCCCTTTAGCGATTAATGCAATTACACCTGTTGTTTTGTTGGCTTTAGAC
>MWYU01000122.1 GCA_002050375.1 Chitinophagales bacterium 62-2 | reverse complement strand
TCGAAGAACTGATGCTTATTCAAAAGCGGATGCAAATATAGAATGAAGACATTTAGTAAAAAAGCATTTTTAAAAAAATTATTCTTTTTACATTCCTTTAAATATTTAACCAGATTAAGGCTTGAATGTGTAAGCGAACAGGTAAAAAGTGTTACTAAGTCATAATGTTTAAGTTGTTAATGCTCAAAAAGTCTTGTATTTGAAAGAAGGATAGAAGCAGGATATTCAATAATGGATAAAAAAAGCCCTTTAGCGGGAGTAGAGAAATTTGCCTTAGTACAATCTTTAGCTTCTACAATTGCATGAAATTCGGATAAAGAGATTTGCCCTCTACCTACCTGTATCATTGTACCTACTAAACCTCTTACCATTCCACGTAGAAAACGATTAGACTTTACATTGTAAGTTAATCTTTCATTGTCTTTAATCCAGGTACTTTTCATTATACTGCAGTGCCCGGTATGGTTTTGAGTATTTCTCTTTGAGAATGAAGTAAAATCTGTGAACTTAAAAATGGCCGTCGCCGCTTCGTTCAACGCCTCTAAGTTAATTGTATAAGGATAAAACCAGGCAGTATCGGTTAGAAAGGGATTTTTTGAAGAATGTATATAATAATTATATTCCCTCGATATTGCATCAAAGCGACAGTGCGCATCTTTTGCAACTTTGGTAATTGTTTTTACAACAATATCCGGCGGTAGTAACGAATTCAAATTATATAAGTAATGGTCATGTAACTCATATTCAGAATCCAGATGAAAATAATTTTGATAAGCATGAACCCCTGCGTCTGTACGTGAAGCACCTGTTAGCTTAACTATTCTTCGTAAACAAATTTGTAAAGCCCTTTCTACTTCTGCCTGTATGGTATTAGCATTTTGCTGTACTTGAAAGCCTGCATATTTAGTTCCCTTATATGCTACTTCCAAAAAATATCGCATTAATGTTTTTTATTGAGCTATTATTTATGCAACATAGTTTTGAAACGACTTACGAAAGTAGGATCAATAAATTCTTTTTCAAGAGAAGAATAGAGTTGTGCGTCTGTTACAAAGTTATAAGAGGCCTCAAAGAACTTATACCGTCCCTCATCAGAAAGAAACAAGGTAGATAAACCTTTCACCTGACTTGTGGTAAAGCATTTATTTTTAAAAACCTTTTTTGCTTCGTTAATCATTTTCTCATCAGAAGTTTCCTGGGCCATCTTCCTTTTTAGTTTTGAAAAATCCTGGTCAGAAGCCAAATTAGTGCAGTTGCTGTTTAATGAAGGTTGTGCATTATCTGTAGTTGGAGAGGATTTAGGCGTAGAAGATGTTTTAGCAGCAGAAGCTTCCTTCTTAGTTCCGTTTACTTCCATATTTAAAAATTGGGGGTCATTCTCTTTTGAAGCCTTTTTTGAAGCCTTGGTTTCTTTACTTGAAACTACTTCATTGCCCGAAATCACATCGCTTTCTGATGCTTTTTTCTTTCCTGCAACAGGAATAATTAGCTGTACAGTGTCTTTACTATTTCCATCAACATACGTTAGATATACACCCATTGCCCCTTTAACTTCAGCGACTTTTTTAAAAGCTGATTTATTAACTGCACCTACGCTTTCTACAGAAGCAATGGCACTATTATCTACAGGTTCCGATGTAGCTTTTGGAGTTTCAGCAATTACCTGAGTCGTCCCCGGCTTCTCTGTTTCATTTACAGCAGACGGTGGCGTAGTAGCCATTGTTGATTTTGCCTGATCATTGTTTATTGCAGCATCATTATTTGCCACTGACTTATCTTCAGCTTTAGCTACAGGTGGTTCCTTTTTTTTATCAAAAGATATTTCAGGTTTGTATTCTTCCTTTGGGGGTTCAACTACCTTTGCTACTTCACTTGAATTTAAATCTCCCGCCATGGTAACAGCAAAAGTTTGCAGGTTGTACAAGCCCCATCCTTTCTCAGCAAAATTCTTTAGATTAAAGCCAAGGTCTTTTTTATCTATTACATATTTAAAACTCTGTTCAGGAAAAGCGTTTGCTGCAAAACCAATAGTTGCAGTATATTCTCCGTCTGTAAGTTTAGGAATAATTACATAACCCGAAGCATTAGAACTATAAACTTTTCCATTTAGCGATACGTTAAAAAGTTGCTTATTATCGGACTGGATAAATACAAAATGTTTTTCCTGGGCAAAAGCGGTACCAAACAAAAAAGAGAAGATAACAATATGTAAAAAGTATTTCATTAACCTTATAGATTTTAATACTACAGACATCAAAACTATATTAAAAGTGGCTTTTTGATTTTCTAATACAGCTTTTTAATAAACTGTTTGCACTTCTTCTACAGCAAAAACAATGCTTAGCCATTACTTTTGGCGTCTTTTCTAAAAGAAAAACATGTAATGCTCAAAAACACTCTAATTATAGTGTGCCTGGCTTTTTCAATAATTAGCAACGGACAATTTAAATTTTCGCAGGGGGATGATAGGTGGAAAAAGATTTACAGATCAACGCCCGAAAAAGATAACGATCTCATCC
>MWYU01000061.1 GCA_002050375.1 Chitinophagales bacterium 62-2 | reverse complement strand
GGTATAGCCCAATTGCAGGTTACGCAATCTTAAATATCCACCAGGTTCTATGTAGTAATCTACCGGTACCTGTCCACTCGTTGCATCACGACTGGTTATGCGGGGTAATAGAGCATTCTTATTTTCAGGGGTCCAGCTTTCGTATAATACCCTCCGTGTTCTATTCCCCTGAAAAGTATTAAAGTCTGTCCAGTAACGGGTGTAATTAGCTATTTGTCCACCGGCTTTCCAATAAAGGAAGGAAGAAAAGTCAAAATTTTTATAGCTCAAATTGAAGTTAAAGCCCATAATAAACTTAGGATGAGGACTACCAATAAATGTTCTGTCATCCGGTGTAATTCTACCATCAGGCTTTCCATCAGGACCCGAAAGATCTTTATATTTCCATCCCCCAAGAAACTTTCCTGCCTGAACCAAAGAGGCAAGTTCTGCATCATCATCGAAGAACCCATCAACCTGGTAACCAAAGAAGCTGGATAAAGGTCTTCCGGTAACTGAGCGATTGAACGGGTCTATCCTGGTTCTGTCCCCTTCAAAAAATGGATCTGCCAACGCCCCAACCCTATTCTTATATAATGAGAAAGTTGTACTTACATCATAGCGTAGGCTCCGAGTGGGGGTTCCACGATAAGACAATGCGAGATCAATACCCTTATTATTCATTGAACCAATGTTAATAGGTTGCCTATCTATCCTTCCTCCGTATAAGCTCGGATCTAATTCTTTTTCAAACAAAAGATCAGTTGTTTCCCTGTTATAAAGGTCTACTGTAATTGTCATCTTATTATTCAACAAAGTTGCATCAATACCCAAAGTCGAGGTGGTAGTTTCCTCCCATTTTATATCAGGGTTACCGATAGTTTGATGTCGGACTCCAGGTGTGAAATTAGTATTGCTTCCATTTATAGGATAAGCCGCATCATTGTTTATAGTAAAGAAGGTAAGAAATCCAAGCGGGCTGATGTTGTCATTCCCTAAAGTGCCATAACCAAATCTAATTTTAAGGTCGTTTATACCTTTAACATTTTTAAAGAAGGACTCTTCAGAAACCCTCCATCCAACACTAAATGCCGGAAAGTTTCCATATTTATGAGTAGGCCCAAATGCATCAGAAGAACCATCCCTCCTGAACGATCCGCTTACTAAATATTTATCCTTATAAGAATAATTCAATTGTGCAATAATGGGAGAATATTTCCTGCTTCTAAACTGACTACTGGCACCGAAAGGTGTAGGACTTAGGGAAGAACTTATATTATGAAAGATTGGATCTAAATTAAAGAAATCCTGTGCACTTCCTGAAATGTTTCTTCCCTGCACCTGCACTAACTCAGTACCAATCAAACCTCTTACATCATGTATATCGTTGAAAGTCTTTTTGAAATTAACCGTGTTATACCAGGTTGCCTGGTAACCATAATTTTGCGCCTCATTAAAACTGGCAATATTATTTCTGCCTTCGGCACCTTCATAAAATCCCCTAACAAAATTAAAGCTGCTACCGTTTCCGAAATCCATTCCTAAATTAGACCGGAAAGTAAAATAGCGCAGGAAGTCAAACTCTGCATATAAACTTCCAATAACACCCACTCGTTTTTCCCGTGCATCTTTTCTTCTGTCTAAATTAGAATAGGGGCTTTGAGCATTACCGAGGTTTGAACCTCTGGTGCCAGCGTAGTTACCTGCTATATCAAGCACAGGAACAATGGGCTGCATCCTGTAAGAAAAAGCAATTGGGTTACCTTCGCTTTGATTATCAAACCCTTGCACCCCTGATCTGTTAGTAAAATTAAGCTGTAAATTTTCTCCCAATCTTACCTTATTTTTTATTGTAAAACTGGTATTGGCACGTAATGCATAACGCTGGTAGCGTGTTGTATAAACAATTCCCTTCTGGTCGAAATAATCTAAACCGTAAAGGTAGTTGGCATTTTCAGTACCCCCTGAAGCAGTAATCTGGTGATTGTGCATCGGGGCTTTTTGAAGGATTGCTCCTAACCAATCTGTGCCTTCTTTGCTAGCCGGAACAATAAGGTATGTACCTGGACCATTAACATCAAAGGGGTCCAGCTTATATTTTGAAGGATCGGCGGCAGGATCACCTTCGAAAATAGCACCACTTTTTCCTCCCGGCTGTCCTCCACCAGCAAAAATGTAGTCTGGAATAATGGGTGCAGTACTCCTTCCTGTTGGCCCCGCATACTGTCCGTGCGAAAACTCGCCGGCTGCATTCAGGTTGTCAGAGTTTTTTGCCAACAGAAAAAGATATTCACCATACTCTCTTGTATTCAACAAATCTAGCCTCTTGTTAAAGTTTTGCCAGCCATAATAACTTTCATAAGTTACTCTTGGTCGTCCGGTTCTTCCTCTTCTGGTGGTGATAACAATAACACCACCGGCTGCGGCTGAACCATATATAGAAGCTGCTGCGGCATCTTTCAAAACCTGCATGCTTTCAATATCGTTGGGATTTAATTCGGTAATTGAACCTACACGTGCACCATCCACTACGTATAATGGCTCATTG
>MWYU01000293.1 GCA_002050375.1 Chitinophagales bacterium 62-2 | reverse complement strand
TGGCCATCTAATGCAATTGCCTGCAATTTGGCTAACAGCGATGTGTCTTTGTTGATATGTCCCCCACTTTGTCTGCACCATTTCAATACAGGGGTCAGCAAAAAAGGGAATGGTTTGTTTTAAAAAATTGCTGGAAGGAAGAAATCTGCATCAAAAACTGCAATGTATTCTCCTTTAGCCATGGTTAATCCATATTTAAGAGCACCGGCTTTAAATCCTTCCTAGTTTGAACGCTGGATGTGTATAACGTTGAGATTTTTTTTCTGAAGCAAGGTGACCTTTCGGGCAATCAATGCCGAGGTTTCATCAGTGCTGCCAACTAAAACCTGTATCTCATTTATCTGCAGGATAATCTATGGCTGCAACTGCATCCAGCAATCTTTCTACAACATTCATTTCATTATAAACCGGAAGCTGGACGGTTACAAAGGGTAAAATTTTATCGTGGTAAACTGCCTTGTTTAATTTTCGATGAGAACGCAGGTAATGATAAATTAAATGTGCATCGAAGAGTGAATGAAATAACACAAACAGTATAGCCAGAACATACAGTACTACCACCATATTTACAACAACATCAAGCATTCAACGGTTTTTATGTAAGGTATTTACTAACTAGGAGTATTATGACTGTCCTCTTGTTAAGCTGACTATTCTTTTTAGGTTCAGAGTCTTTGCAATACGTTATTTTCCTAATTTAAAAGTGTAAGCAAGACCAATGGTGTAATAGCTGGGTAATCCCGCATTTCGGCCCGAAAGCCTTTTTCCGACACCAAGTGTTACACCTGCAAAATAAACAGAGGCTCCAATATTTGTGGTATTGACTTTCGTCTCCGGAAAACGCTCAGGTGTAAAACCAGGCCCACCTATGTCAATACCACCCGTAGAGGTTTGGTTACTGATATAAGCCTCTACGTAAACTTTGCCGGCATAGCCAATTTTTGCTGCCGAGACAACTGCATTGGGCACCTTATTGGTCTTGAGGCTATACCCACCCTGTCCATTTATAAATATTCCATTTGCAAACTTATATTGCAATAGCGCCGATGGAGTGATTCGGGTTGAACGGTTTCCGATAGCATAAATAACGTTTGTGAGGTATTTAGACAAAGGTGTACTTAGACTTACTCCACCGGTTACAGAAAATGCACCGGTAGTATTTTCCTTTTGGTAAAATTTAGATTGTATTCCAATGGTTGCATCCTGAAAATGCTCTTCACCTACCTCTTTATTGTCTGTTATCTGATTGCCTTTAGTGGTGATGTACGGGATGTTCAAAATAAGATCAGTTTTATTGGTTAATCCGTAAGCTGTATAAAAATTATAGCTTTGAGTTACAATTTTATCCAAATTTGTTACTGAGAGTGGCTTTTTCACATCCCCAAAATAGAACTCATCATATTTTTCCCTGGTTGTTGATATAGCCACAGCTAACTTTCCCTTGCCTTGAGAAAATCCACTTAATTGTTGGGCATTGCCCTGCTGCAGAGATAAAATGGAAACCAACGTAAACGAGATAGTAAGATACAATTTCATAAAATTCATTTTAAGAGATGATTAATGGTTTGAAGTTTTGTTTTTTTTGTAAGCCATGTGTTTTTTAAATTTTCTTTTATTTGTTTAAAGAAACTATCAAGATTCCGTCATTTTGAGTTCACAACCTGAGCCGGTAAAATAGCGTGACTTCCCAGATGCTCTTTGTCAAGTTGAGCTTTTAAGGCATTTCATCAGTTGTTTCATCATTCATCTTTTTGTCACTTTTTACTTGCCTAAAAAGTAACCAAAAAAGGCAGCCGGGAATGAAAAACACCCCATTTCCCGGCAGGGTGTTCCAATGTGGCTTATGTACTACTGCGATGAAGGACAGCAGTACTCTGATGCCCACATTTGATGAGTTTTCCCCTAATCCATTTTCTTTGTTTACTTTCTTTTCATCAAGGAAAAGAAAGTGACAAATGCACTTGGTTGTTTCAACTCCTTAATCAGCACTTTCGGTGTTACGATTACATACACCCGGTTGATTAAAAAATTTTATTGAGTTCTAATCTTGCATTTTTTAAACAAATTATTTAAGTCAATTAAGCTGTAATATTTTAAACGTTATAATTTGAGAACGCGCATTACAAATGAACATGTATGTTGTTATTACCAATAGTGAAGGGCTTGTCGTCAATGCGACCTTCCTCTTTTCCATTTTCTAACTTCAACACGCCACGTGGGCAAACAGAAGCACAAATGCCGCAGCCTACACAAGAAGCCCGTACAATGTTTTGCCCTTTTTGTGCATAAGAACGAACATCAATTCCCATCTCGCAATATGTAGAGCAATTGCCGCAGGAAATACATTGACCACCATTGGTAGTAATTCTAAACTTTGATTTGAACCGTTGAAATATGCCAAGCACTGCAGCCATTGGGCAACCGAACCGGCACCAAACTCTTGAACCCATTATCGGGTAAAACCCAACGCCAATTACGCCGGAAAATATAGCACCTATGAAGAAGCCGTACCATTGGGCAAATGCTCCTGAAAC
>MWYU01000495.1 GCA_002050375.1 Chitinophagales bacterium 62-2 | reverse complement strand
GCTGGAAGGGAATGACCGAAGGGAAGAACTAAATTTATTTGTTGGAAAAGAGTACTTAAAAACTGATTATCAAAATGAATAATTCTACAACTAAAAGTAAGGAAAGACTATTAGCACATGCAGCAAAGATTTTTTTCTTTTGTTGTTTCGCCATCTGTCTGCTTTATGCCGGTGTGTATGGCCAAAAGAAAGTTGAAAAACTTGGACGCGGAGTTGTTGCAATAAGATCATCACCAACAAGTGTTTTTATAAGCTGGCGGTTATTGGGCACAGAACCTTCTAATCTTGCATTTAATATTTATCGTGGCTCAAGCAAATTAAATGCAACTCCTATAACAGGGGGCACTAACTATATCGATGCAGTCTCAACTAACGAAACATATAGGGTTGCTGCGGTAGTAAACGGTGTTGAACAACCTGCTGATCCTTCCGCAATGGTAAATGTTTGGGCTGCAACATATAAACAAGTCCCTATCCCAATTCCCGCTTCGGGCGTTACCCCTGTCGGCGAGGCTTATACATACAGCGCCAACGATGGGAGTGTAGGAGACCTTGACGGCGATGGCGAATATGAGATCATTTTAAAGTGGGACCCATCTAATTCAAAATCAGAGATAGGTTTCTATTAATTGGGGCTTCAAGGCAAAGGCATGTTTTGCCGAGTGTAAGCAAAAAAAGAGCTGTCTCAAAAATCGAATAAAGTCTGTGAGAATCGCTTAAACGACTTACTTCTCCACGTAGGGATCCGAATAAAAAAAGTAAGAGGCTGACCTTTTAAGACAGCCTCTTTTACAGAAATAAACGATTGCTTGTACTAAAATATTTTATCCTTAAATGCTTTTGCTACAGCTTCACTCTTACTATTTACGTGCAACTTTTCATAAATTTTTTTAATATGGCTTCTTACTGTATCAATAGCAATAATTCCAGATAGTTCGTTAGAACTACCCGGAGAGGTTAATGAAGGGCGAGGAGATGGTATCACTATTCTCCCAAAGTTTTGTTATCCAGCTTCGCCGTTTCATATTTACAGACATCTTCAATATGCGTTCACTGCCATTCTTTACTATGTAGGAACCAATACCTAAACAACTGTAACGAAGGGTTTTTAAAGTAGGTCTTACTTTGTCCTTAACTATTACCTGTTTAAATAAACTCATTAGGTTGTATGCTACCATAATAAAGTTTAGTGTTGTTTCAGTTGCATCAAAACTGTGCTGATTTATTTTGTCTAAGGCGTAATCGTATTTCAATTCTTTAATTCTGTTTTCGCATGTAGCCCTGTTTCTATAAAGTCTCCATACTTCAGCGGCAGGTAAGGTTAGGTTAGTGATATAACAACTATGACGATAACCATTAATTATTTCATCATCTTCAAAGAGACGCAGCACTTTTCCGGTTGCTTTTGGCCGCTGCGATACTTTCTGTCTTACCATCACTAATCTGCGGGGTTTATCCCAGGTGGGCGACTGGTACATTGTTTCTGCTATCTCAATACCATCATCTATTTTCATCCATACTTTTTGACTTTGAATAGTTCGTTGAATAGTCACGTACATCGGGCAGGCAATTACGTAAGATATAGGCTGGGGCTGTGTTTCAAGTAATTCAAAAATCTTTTTTGAATAAAACCCTGTGTCCGCTCTTAGCAGTCCAATTGTCTTATTTTGAAGATGTGATAAGGTTTGCAACAGGAATGCCTCAAAGTTATTGGCAGTATGAGCATCACCACTGCGCAACCAAAAGTTAGCAACCATTTCCACATCTGCTACAAAGGCCACAAGCGGGTGGTGAGAGCTTCGTCCCGGCTTTTTTACATTGTATCCTACTGCTGCTCCCTGTTGCTGGCCATAGCGGGTAACTACCGAGGAATCTAAATCAAGTGTAAAATTATTGAAGGCTAAATTATTGAAGAACCATTGATAGAAGTTGCGGAAAACCGTAGTGTTGTCTTCCATCGAGAACTTCTGGAAGTAGCGGATAAAAGCCCGGTGCCCTGCCATATTTTTCCATCCAAACATTTGTTGTATTACACCATCAAACCGGGTTACTTCCAAATGTTCATACCTGCTGGCCCCACACCAGATAGATATAATAAACTGAAGAATGATTTGTACAGGATCATACCCGCGGTTCGATCCCTGGGCAGGCAAGGGGCAAGTTTTCAAAAGTTCAATGAAGGACATTTTGTCTATCATTTTCTTTAGCAATGCAATGCCTCCCCACGCTGTAATTTCTTTGTCGGTATATTCTATTTTTAAATCAGACATTAGGGTAAGAATTTCTTACAGCTAAAATCGCTGTTTTTTCTAACAACTATATATACAAAAACCAATACCAGTAAGGGTTGCAGGAAAAAAACTTCTAATGACGGTCATTAGAAGTAAAAGCCAATGAACTATCTGGGATAATATCGCCAATTTTTGCGCAAAGGTCTTTGTAGGGCTTAAAAAGGTGATGCTTATTATCTTCAGAAACATGTTTGGTTAAATACGCCTTCGACCCTTCTGCAATAATAATCTGGTGAAGAATGC
>MWYU01000310.1 GCA_002050375.1 Chitinophagales bacterium 62-2 | reverse complement strand
GAACAAGCCAGGCTGCAAGTGCTGCGGTTAAAGGAACAGAGCCAGCCAACCGTCAAGAAAGGGCAAAAAATCATAATTAATAATTCTGGCAACTCTTGTTTAACTGAAATTTTGTCCTAACTTTGCAATACAAAGTACTTTTAGATGAAAGAAGAACAGGATTATATCCGGGATATAGCTGAGATGCGCTCAATGATGGAGCGTACTTCCAAATTTCTGTCGCTCTCGGGTTTGGCAGGGATGATGGCAGGTCTTTATGCATTGTCAGGAGCCTATATTGCCTATAAGTTTTTTAATTTTAATCCTGATGAAATAGTTTACAGCACCACATCAGGAAGATTATCTTCCAGCTTGCTGAAGGTCATCTTTTTAGCCTTTATAATATTGATACTGGCTATAGGTACAGCTATGTTTCTTTCCTACAAAAAGGCTAATAAAAAGGGTGAAAAACTTTGGAATGCTACCGCTAAACGACTTTTGATCAATATGGCAGTTCCACTTATTGTAGGTGGGCTTCTGATACTTATTTTGATCTCCAAAGGATTTATTGGCTTAATTGCCCCGTTTACACTATTATTTTATGGCTTGGCATTATATAATGCCAGCAAGTTCACCTATGAAGAAGTGAGAAGTTTAGGGCTTATTGAGATAGGGTTAGGCTTGATTAGCTCCTACTTCGTTGGGTATGGATTATTATTCTGGGCTTTAGGCTTTGGGGTAGTCCATATTATTTATGGTATTTATATGCATTACAGGTACGAAAGATGAAAATATTAATTAACACTTTACATAAGGCATTTGAAAGCAGGATCAGGCTCGGCCTTATGTCGGCGCTGGCTGTTAATGATATGCTTGATTTCAATTCACTGAAGGAATATCTTGATGTAACCGATAGTAATCTGGCAAGCCACATTAAAGCGTTAGAAAAAGAAGAGTTTATTGGTGTGAAAAAGTCATTTAATGGCAAAAAACCTAATACTACATATTTTATAACTAAAGCAGGTAAAAAAGCGTTCGATGATCATCTTAAAGCATTGGAAAAACTGATTAAGGGGGTTGCTGCATAGTTTATTACCACCTAAGATAAAGTTAACGGACGCTTAATGCTTACCAAAGTAAGCAATGAGGATTGGACATTAGCAAAAACAAATATTATTCAATTTATTAAACTGTATTATGAAAGATGAAATCCTATCAAATCTCGACAGTCCTGGGCAGCTTGAAAAGTTGTACAGGGCAGACAAACCAACTTTTAAGCGGGCATTTAAAGCGTTGTATCCCGAACTTAAAGACAACACCCTTGTTGGCTTTTGGAATGAACGACTAAACTTCCCCAGGGAAGAAGTTTCCTGGGGTACCAGTAAAGACTTGGTATTTGTGATTATTGCTTCTCTCCTGGCAGGTGTTATCGCAAAGCTGCCGGCATTTTTACCTATAGGCGAAGAATTTTTCTATCCCAGGAATATCGGTTTTATCATTTTCCCGGCGCTATCGGCTTACTTTGCCTGGAAGAATAAATTATCAACCGGTAAAATTGCTTTTATAGCCGGCGCAACCTTCGTTGGGTTGATCTTTATCAATTCCCTTCCCGATGTTAAGAAGAGCGATACTTTAATTTTATCGTGCGTTCATTTAGTCTTAGTTCTATGGTCGATATTAGGTTTTGCTTTTGTTGGTGAGGCGAGAAATAACAATGAGAAGCGGCTTGGCTATTTAAGATATAACGGCGACCTGATCGTCATGACAACGCTCATCCTGATAGCAGGCGCAATCATGACCGGTGTAACCCTTGGTCTTTTCGAGCTGATTGGTTTTAAGATTGAAAGGCTTTATTTCGATTATGTTGGAATTTTTGGGCTTGCCGCTGCACCAATCGTAGGCACCTACCTTACGCAAACCAATCCGCTGTTAGTTGGTAAAGTTTCACCGGTGATCGCTAAAATATTCAGTCCGCTGGTATTAGTGATGCTGGTAATTTATCTCATAGCCATTATTTATTCGGGTAAAGACCCTTACAACGACCGGGAGTTCTTACTGATCTTTAATGCGTTATTGATTGGCGTTATGGCTATAATTTTCTTTTCCGTTGCCGAAACATCGAAGACAAATAAAAGCAAGACGGAAATATGGGTTCTCTTTCTGCTGTCTGTTGCAACCATCATTGTTAATGGCATTGCGCTGTCTGCCATCTTGTTCCGGATATCAGAATGGGGAATTACGCCCAACAGGGCCGCGGTTCTGGGGGGCAATGTGTTAATTCTGATCAATCTTTTGCTGGTAACTGCGCAACTCTACAGGGTACTTTCAAAAAAGGCTGACATTACCGGCGTCGGAAAAGTGATGGCCTTCTACCTGCCTATTTACGTCTTATGGGCAGTTATCGTAACATTCATATTTCCGTTACTATTTGGGTTTAAATAGTGAAACAGATTAATTGTATAAATGCTATCGAAACCATTTTTAGCAAAATGTTCTGATCGTCAATCGGCGCCAAAAAGCCATCCTGCAAGTGGTTCTCCGGAAGACTGGTATAGGAA
>MWYU01000465.1 GCA_002050375.1 Chitinophagales bacterium 62-2 | reverse complement strand
GCGCAGGAGCGGGGACAGACTTTGGCACAGATGGCTCTTGCATGGCTGTTGAAAGACAAGCGGATCACTTCAGTATTAATTGGTGCAAGTAAATTGTTGCAACTGCAGGACTGTTTACAATGCCTCTCCAATACACAATTCAGCTCAGAAGAATTAAACAGGATTGAAGATATATTGAAATAGAAGCTTGAACATAAAAACCTATTTACCGGAAATGATCTACCATCTCTAATTATATAATTATATTGTAGCAACATAAAGCACTCCGTTACAGTAAAGTATTACACAACAAATTAATACTGCACTTTGGAACCAATATTACGATATGTCTACACTTCAAAGCGAATTACAAAAGGAATTTGAACTTGAGCGGATGATATTATTTAGCGATGCAGTATTTGCAATTGCTATTACACTTCTTATCATTAAAATAAAATTTCCCGAAGTACATAACCATTATTAGGTTTATAGGATTTATACTCAGCTTCTTTTTTATAGGACTTATGTGGACACGTCATTTAGAAATTTGCAAATACCTGAGATCTTACAATAATGGAGTGATCGTTGCTTTCGGGGAAAAGGTTTTCGTGCGTTTATAAACAAGAAACTATATTTAGTATCTAAAAAAAATACCACCCGTTATGCCACAAAATAACACTACCTCACGCAGAAGCTTTTTGAAGAATACAACTATGGCAAGTGCATTAGCCATAAGCATTCCGCAACTTGTATCAACAGCTTTTGCAGCAGAGAAAATTAAAAAGAGAGTAACCATATCAAAAGGTGATGTTATTCTTTTTCAGGGCGATTCAATTACAGATGCAGGAAGAAGGAAAGAGGACAGCAACTTCAACAATGCTTCGGCTTTGGGCAGTGGTTATTCGGTTCTGGCAGCATCAGACTTGTTGTACCAATACGCTGATAAAAATCTAAAAGTTTACAACAGGGGCATCAGTGGAAATAAAGTTTATCAGCTTGCCGAGCGTTGGGATAAAGATTGCTTGAGCTTAAATCCTAACGTGCTTAGCATATTAATAGGTGTAAATGATTTTTGGCATACCCTCACCAATAATTACACTGGTACTGTAAAAACTTACCAGGATGATTTAAAATCTTTATTAGACACAACAAAGCAAAAGCTGCCTGAAGTAAAGTTTATTATCGGGGAGCCGTTTGCAGTGTCGGGCATTAAAGCAGTTAACGAAAAATGGTATCCCGCCTTCAACGATTATCGTAAGGCAGCACGTGAAATTGCAGAAAACCTTAATGCTGCCTTCATCCCTTACCAAAGCATTTTTGATAAAGCACAAAAGTCTGCTCCGGGGGTTTACTGGACAGGTGATGGTGTTCATCCAACCCTTGCAGGTGCCCGCTTAATGGCACATGCCTGGTTAGAGGTTGCCAAAGGATAAAGAATGATTTATAGTGTTCTATAAAAAAATGAATACGGCTTTTATACAATAGGTGTCTTTCTTATACGGGCTTCAGTCGACATTACATAAATGCAAAGGAGACTCTAAATATGCCGGCACATAGGTAAGAGTTCTAATTATCATCGATGCTACTACGACAAGCTCAAGCGGAGAATTACTCCTTATGCTGCAGTTAAATAACTTAAGGAAACAAGCATCCAGTATCTTAATAATGGTTTAATTTAAGAACGAAATAACTATGAAGATTTATAAAACAACAGCCGGTATTATACTTGAACATGAAAACAATTGTTTCATAAGCAAGAACGATGACTGGGACTCATTTATCAACAGGGATGATCTATACCAATTTTTGCAGCAGCAGTTAACCAACCTTAAGCCTGTTGGACAAACAGATTGGCTGCAATCGCAAAAAATATTAGCTCCCATTGGCCGCCAGGAAGTATGGGCAGCAGGAGTAACCTATCTGCGAAGCAAAGTAGCGCGTATGGAAGAAAGTGAGGAAAGTGGCGGTGCTACATTCTATGATAAAGTATATGATGCCGAACGGCCGGAGTTATTTTTTAAAGCAACGCCGCAACGTGTGGTTGAAACAAATGGCTATGTAAGAATTCGTAAAGATAGTAGCTGGGATGTTCCTGAACCGGAACTCACTCTGGTAATAACTTCGTCGGGAAAGATTGTTGGGTATACCATTGGTAACGACATGAGCAGCCGGAGCATTGAAGGTGAAAACCCTTTGTACCTGCCGCAGGCAAAGGTGTACGATAAGTGCGCCGGTTTAGGTCCGTGCATTCTTGTAACAGAAAATGGTATTCCTACGTCTGCAATTATCAGCATGACTATTGACCGGAATAATAAAAGGATGTTTGAAGGCAGTACTAATATTAACCAGATGAAACGTTCGCATACCGAATTGGTTAGTTTTCTTTATCGTGAGTGCAGTTTTCCTAACGGCTGTTATTTAATGACAGGTACTTGCGTTGTTCCTGAAAATAATTTTACACTTCAAAGCAAAGATGTAATAACAATTACTATTGAACACATTGGTACATTAGTGAATATAGTAGAATAAACAGGAAGTTGCAGGAGGGTTAGCCTTAAAAGTTTT
>MWYU01000207.1 GCA_002050375.1 Chitinophagales bacterium 62-2 | reverse complement strand
CTATTACAGCTCCTGTTTTTATAAACCGTTTATTGAAGAGTTTCGCGGTTTCTTGCCTAAATTTTTAAAATACAGAAATATGAGATCTAATCTACCTGATCATTTATTAGGGATCGCTAAAAAAGTTCTATTGGTATTATTAGTGTACCTGGCAAGTGCAGATATTACTTTTTCACAAGCACAACGGCAGGCAAAAATGATTTCTGGTAGAGTAATGTCTGCTAATGGTGACGGTGTACCCGGCGTAAGTGTTCTTGTCAAAGGCACCTCCATCGGTACTACTACCGCTAAAGATGGCGGCTTTGGGCTTACCGTTCCTGATGAAAAAGGAATTCTTGTTGTTTCTTACGTTGGGTTTTCCACCGAAGAAATAGCATTAAACGGTCAGCAAAGTGTAAACATTACTCTTACAGAAGCCAATAAAGCTTTACAGGAAGTAGTAGTAATGGGTTATACTTCAAAAAATCAGGCGCAGCTTTCAAGCTCGGTTGCTGTAATAACTGCCCAGG
Source organism: Chitinophagales bacterium 62-2 (assembly GCA_002050375.1). GTDB lineage: Bacteria > Bacteroidota > Bacteroidia > Chitinophagales > Chitinophagaceae > Segetibacter. The sequence goes on along the minus strand of MWYU01000207.1, from coordinate 2,037 downwards.
AACTAAAAGGAGTAACTGCACCCAACCTGGGAAGTCTACTTCAGGGTAAAGCTTCAGGCGTTATGGTTTCCGGCGGCGGCGGCCAGCCAGGTACTTCACCAACAGTAAGGATTCGGGGTACGGGCTCTATTACTGCCGGTTCAGATCCGCTGTATGTAGTAGATGGTGTTATCGGCGGAACGGCTAATCCAAGTGATATAGAATCGGTTACAGTATTAAAAGATGCTGCAGCTACCGGCTTATACGGATCAAGAGCGGCAAACGGAGTAATTGTTATTACTACCAGAACCGGCAAAGCTGGTAAAACCCGTGTGAATTTTAGCTCTTCTACCGGAACGAATTGGGTGTCCAGTGGAAATTTTGAAACGATGGACTCCCGGGAATTTTATGATTTTCAAAGGCCAATGTACGTGAATGATTACAATGGGAAAAGGAACAGTTTTATAAATACTTTAAAGCAAACTAACCCTAATCCTACTGAGGCACAAATAAACACATATTTAACTGGTAGAGGCTTGCCTTTAACAGTGGAATCTTACCTCAATATCAATTTACCCGACAGTTTACTGGCCACTAACACCAACTGGAAAGACCTCGTTTTTCGCAATGGTGTTACACAGAATTACGAGCTTTCTGCGGCTGGCGGAACTGAAAAGACCCGGTTTTTTATAAGCGGTAACTATTATAAGGAGCAGGGAACCGTTACAGTTACTGACTACAAAAGATATAACGTCAGGATGAATGTGGAGCATAAAATTAACGATAAGCTTACAGTAATAGGCCGGTTGAATGGACGAATGGATTATACAACTTTCGATGCTCCGCAGGAGCGACCTGCTCTTCATCAGGCATTTAGAAACTTGCCATGGGATGCCCCTTACAACCGCGATGGTTCTGTTAGAACGGGGCAGGAACAAGACTGGAGAGGGCGGGAGCGCACCAACTTCCTTTTTTACCTGCCGCTAAACTTTTCAAACGGAAGGAGCAACAGGATTCAGGGAGATGTAGTATTGAATTACAATATTAATAGGTGGTTAAGTTTCTCAACTACAAACAGGGCAGATTTGAACAATCAAAGATTGGAGGCTTATGCTGATCCAAAAACCCCAACGGGATCACTTAGAAAGGGTTTGTTAACCAATAATATTATTTACGAACAATCATTGCTCAACTCCAACCTTTTAAAGGCTTCCCACAATTTCGGATCGCACAAAATAAGTGGAATATTGGGTGCTGAATTTCAAACAAATTATGGCGATAATATTGTTGCGCAGGGTGGCGGAGTACCATCCGGGTTAGAAATTATGGATGTATCTGCTACACCGGTTGGCATCAAGGGATCTAAATATCAAAGCGCTTTTAATTCTTATTTTTCACAGGCAGATTATAGCTTTAATAATAAATATTTTGCTGTTGCTTCTTTTCGCCGGGATGGTTCTTCAAAATTTGGAGCTAACAATCAGTATGGTAACTTTTGGTCCTTTGGAGGATCGTGGATAATTTCAAATGAAGCATTTATGCCCCGTTCGGGAGCATTGTCTTTACTTAAAGTACGTGGCAGTTATGGCACTACCGGTAATGCCAACATCCAGGATTTTATAACCCGCGCACTTTACACTTATACTCAGTACGCAAGCCTTTCGGCTGCCATCCCTTCCAGGCTTGCAAATCCAGACCTTACCTGGGAAAAAGCTTATACCACCAATATCGGCTTAGACGTAAGCTTCTTTAAACGCATCACACTGTCAATTGATGCTTACCAGCGGGATAATAAAGACTTGCTTTTTGATGTACCCTTATCTTCTGCGTCAGGTTTTACTACCCAAATTCAGAATATAGGAACGATAAGGAATAGGGGAGTTGATATAGAACTAAATACTGTAAATGTTAGCACTAAAAATTTTAAATGGGAAACTAATCTGAATATCGGGTTTAACCGTAATAGTGTGCTTTCTTTATATAATGGTCAGGCGATAGATAACGGACTGAGGCGTGTGATAGTAGGCCAGCCTTTAAGAACCTGGTTCATGCAAAAGT
>MWYU01000252.1 GCA_002050375.1 Chitinophagales bacterium 62-2 | reverse complement strand
TCCTGAAATGCTTTAATTGCATCACTCACGTTTTTTAGTAAAGTTGCATGTGTACCTGTTGTGGTGTCTGTAGCATTTGCCTGTACTGAATGGGTATCGAAACTTCCATAAGACACCATATATACGCGTGTGCTTAAGCCGCCTTTAATTAACCGGGCAACTATCTTTAATTGGTTCGCAAGTGAATTATTTATAGGATAAGTAGATTGGGTGGGCACTTTTGCTGCAGCATCTTTAACCACAGTTGCATATTGTTGGGTTTGCTGTGCTACCATTCTTACAAAACTCAACTCTTTACCAGCTGGTGTATTTGGTGCTGTATCGTTAACGCCATTTATAAGATTATAAAATTCTGTAGGATTACTAATACTCATACCCATACTAACCTGCGGACCTTGCAAAGTAAGTGATGTAACTGAACCAATTTGAATGGCCAGCGGATCCTTCATCGTAGAATTGGGATAGCCATTGGGGAAGTTCGGATACTCATAATTCAAATATCTGCCTGCCCAACCCGAATTAACAACCTGGGTACTGTCTGAAGCGCTCATCCAAATATCTGTCGCCCTAAAGTGCGAAAAGCTTGGAGAAGGATATCCCACCGATTGTACCACGGTTGCTTTACCGTGTTTAAACAATTCGTGCAATCCGGTCATTGACGGATGTAAAGCAACTTTATCAGAACCGGGAATAGCTAAAGTTTTGTTTTGCGGAATGGCAATGTTCGGTCTTGCATTATTATATGCACTATAAAACTCAACCGGAATAACCATGTTTAATCCGTCGTTGCCGCCGGTTAACTGTACAAGTACTAATACGTGATCAGTTAATGTTGTTGGTAGCATTAACGCTTGTACAAAAGGGGAGTCTTCTGCAAAAGCTTTTATTGAATAGCCGTTTATTAATCCTGGCAGTATTACACCTGCAGGTATCGAATTCTTTAAGAATTTTCTGCGCTTCATGTAAATTTTTTTAAGCTAACTGGTATTCTGCCAGGTTCATTAAATATTTAATTATATCTCGTACCCGGTTACGAACTGTAGTGGTATTTGCTGTATTTCCGGGAGTGGTTGTAAATAGAGTCCAGGCATCTGTCCAATAAGCATCGTTAGCCTGCCCGCTTAATAATATATCCGTTTTTATCTGCTTCATACTGGCAGCAGAAAGTGGAATACGTAAAATAATATTGGAAAGGTTACTAACTAAGGCATTTGGATCTTCAGGAGAAGGAAGTTGTTTAATTAATAGAGTTCCATCAATCATTATCTTTTTGCCGCTGAAGGTATAACCACTTACAGCCATCTGATCAGTAAACTGATTGCGTTTTGGCAAGGTGTCGCTGTTAATCCATATTTCGTAAAACTGCGGTTCCTGGTAATAAGCCTTCCATCCACTTACATCAGGAGGATCGCCAATGTTTTGCTGCATATTAGAAACAGTAGTAACAAGATAGTTCCATAAACCGTAATTACTTAGGTAGTCTGTGGCAGGTTGAAATTGTACATCATATTCCCTGCACATCCCAACCACTAAATCTACAGGGCTTTTTATCTGGCATCCCTGGTTAAGCACATCATAAAAATGATCGCTTTTCAACAAGGCGTTTAACACTGGTTTTATTTCAAAATTGTTTGTTTTCAAAATAGCAGCGAGGGGTTCAATTACGTTTGCTTCAACTGTGCTGTCAATGTCGTAGTAAACAAACCATCTGTACAAGCGGCGGCAAATGTATTTAGACACCTCCGGCACACTAAAGATCATATTAAGTAAAGCATCCAGTTCAATATCTCCTCCATTAGCCGTAGCATTTCCGGTTATGACGGTATTATTAAAAAAAGCGGAGAATTGTTTATTGTTTCTATCGTGCCTGCTTGCAGTAAAGTAGGGAGTGAAAGTGGTAGAATTAGCTTGCCAGCCGGTTAATACTTTCGAAGCAGCTTTTACATCTGCTTCTGTGTATAATGATTTAGGGCCTTTTCCACAGCAAAAGAGTTCCAGCAACTCACGTCCATAGTTTTCGTCCGGTGCAGTGGCAGTGTTGTATCGCCCATTCAGGTAAATTAACATTGCCGGATCGACAGTAACAGCCCTCACAAGACTCATAAAATTCCCCAAAGCGCTTGCGCGAAGCAAAGCATGATGCTTATAAACAAATTGAGAATTGCCGACATCATTTGTTCCGGTGGCAAAGTGATTATGCCAGAACATCGTCATTTTTTCAAGAACGCTTCTATCCTGGTTAACCATGTTTCCCATCCACCACTTTTTAAAAGAAGCCCTTCTCCTCGAAGTGATGGTTCCATCATTATTAGGATCATTTACCCATGTTGTTCCGGCAGCAATATTGGTATCAGGTGTAGTAATTGTACCGGATGTATCGTATTCTTTTACAGGCGGAGCAAGTAAAGACGCAACCGGATTAAGCAATTCATCCACAGCCTGATCCGTAGTAAGGGTCTGAAAATAATCAATATCTGCCTTTTTGCTTCCAAACATTGTTCGTTTCAGCAAATGGATTACTTCGGTTTGTGTCCATGGACCAGCGTATGGGTTAAGTC
>MWYU01000098.1 GCA_002050375.1 Chitinophagales bacterium 62-2 | reverse complement strand
GGGTACATTGGTACAGGGTGGCTTAAAAAAGATTTTTGGGAATACAATCCATCTACAAATACCTGGACACAGAAAGCTGATTTTGGCGGAGCAGCAAGAGGTTATGCTGTTGGCTTTAGCATAGGCAGCAAAGGCTATATCGGTACTGGGAAGATTCGTGTCTCAGGCTCTAATCCTGTGTCTACTAAAGATTTTTGGGAGTACGATCCCGCAGCGAATACCTGGACAAGAAAAGCTGATTTTGGAGGAACAGCAAGGTTTTGGGCTGTTGGCTTTAGCATAGGCAGCAAAGGGTATATTGGTACAGGGGATATTAGTTCTTCAGGCTCTAATCCTGTGTTTACTAAAGATTTCTGGGAGTACGATCCCGCTACAAATACATGGATACAGAAAGCTGATTTTGGCGGAACAGCAAGAAGTGTTGCTGTCGGCTTTAGCATAGGCAGCAAAGGTTATATCGGTACAGGGTACAGTTCTATTACCACTGAAGATTTTTGGGAGTACGATCCGGCTGCGAATACATGGGTGCAGGAAGCAAATGTTCCAGTAGGACGTAGCAATGCTACAGGCTTTAGTGTTGGCACAAAAGGATATATAGGTTCAGGATTTGTTAATGGCGAAGCACGGGATTTTTATGAATTTAATCCTGCTACGCATGGCTGGACAGCAATAGACAGTTTTCCGGGGGGCCCCAGATATTCTCCCGTAGGTTTTAGTATTGGGAATAAAGGATATGTAGGAGTTGGATCTCTTGACAACTTCGGTGGGTTTTTAAATGATTTTTGGGAATATACTCCTTCAACTACACTGCCTGTTACTCTTACAAATGTAAAGGCTTACCAGGCAAATGCCGGAGTGCAAATTGACTGGACAACCCAGCAGGAAAGCAATATAGAAAAATATGAAGTGGAGAAGTCAAATAACGCACAGCAATTCTCGTACTTGGCAAGTGTGCCGGCAAAGGGAAACAGTAGTGTTATTCTAAAATACAACCTGTTTGATCCTAACCCTTTTGCCGGAGTAAATTTCTACAGAATAAAAACAATTGATAAGTCAGGCCAGGCAACTTATAGCCAGGTAATAAAATTAAATATCAGCCGTGGTGTTACTATGTTAACAGTATACCCAAACCCGGTAAAAGGCAATACTATTGTTTTACAGATGAACAATTTGCAGAAAGGCAATTATAATATCACCTTATCTAATAAAATTGGTCAGACTATAATAACAAAAGTAATAGCACATGCAGGTGGCTCGGCAACACAAACAATTGAACCGGGAAAAGTTCTTGCAGAAGGGGTTTACCAGCTAAGGTTAACCGGGAGCGGAATTAATATTACCCGCCAGGTAATAAAGAATTAATCGCACTTAATGAGTTAAGAATTGATATTCCAATTAAAATTTTAAACGGCTATACAGACAAAGTGTAAAACAATTTTAAACTATTAAACTATTTTATATGAAAAAAGTTCCCCTTCACTTTTTCATTATATCGCTTGCCGGGATTATGGTTTTTGTTAGTTGCAAAAAAGACATCGCCGGTGATAGCAATGAGCCACCTGTTGCCGGTAATCCTAATTGTATGAGCGACCGACCAAGTATAAATGCAACCTTAACACAAATCGGAACTTTGTCTGAGGCAAGATCTCCATATGTTGCAGCGGCAGGCAGCAAGGTTGTTTTTGCAGGAGGATGGACTGAATATGATTGTATCAATTCAGAATGGGGTGACCCAGGTCCCTCATCTGTTTCATCTGCAATTGATATTTATGATGTTAATTCCGGAAAGTGGTCTACAGCTAAGTTGAGCAAAGCAAGAGGAAGCATAGCAACTGTCACTAATGGAAACAAGTTATTTTTTGCAGGTGGACTGGATCCTACTTCCCCTAGGTCCCTATACGACAATGTTGATATTTATGATGTTTCAACCAATACATGGACAGTTGAGCATTTGAGCCAGCCCAGAGCCGATGTAGTGGCGGCTGCAGTAGGAAATAAAGTGTTTTTTGCGGGAGGCTGGGGTGCAGATGGATGGGAAACTAATAGAGTAGACATTTACGATCTCTCCACTAATCAATGGTCTACTGCAACCCTATCCTCCTCTAAAAGGTCCGGTCTAACAGCTACTACCGTAGGTAGCAAAATTTATTTTGCAGGCAGTTCTTTTATTAATTCTGGCATTATTGATATTTACGACAATGCTACTAATAGCTGGTCAACCTCTCATTTTCAAGAACTAAGAGGGGTAGTATCAAGTATTGCTGTCGGGGATAATATTTATTGGGTTGGTCATCTCAGTCAGGTAGAAATCAGAAACGTAACTACGGGCATCACCACAATTAACTGCCTGTCTGCTGCCGGAACGCCTGTATTAAAAAACGATGATATTATTTTTTATCGTGGTTTGCCAGGATTTGATATCTATAATACTATTACCGGCAAATGGACCATTGCACACTTAAACCAAGGTATTTTTCCACCGAGCGTTATTAGTTCAAATAATACAATTTATGTAGCTGGAGAGTTTAAATGGAATGGGTGTCTATATACAGATAAAGTTTATACAC
>MWYU01000337.1 GCA_002050375.1 Chitinophagales bacterium 62-2 | reverse complement strand
CTCTAATGCTGTAAATCAAAAAAATAAATCATGAAAATTTTAAAAACATCTATTGCCGTAGCCATTGCCGTTTGTTCCGTTCTTGTTTCAATGCCTGCATCTGCTCAACAAAAACCAAACCTTTCAGATCCTGAAATAGCTTCTGTGGCAGTAGCGGCTAACCAGGTAGATATTAAGGCTGGTGGATTAGCTAAGACTAAAACAAAAAATAAGGAAGTACTCGAATTTGCAAACCTTATGACGAAAGATCATCAATCGGTTTTAGACCAGGCGACAGCATTGGTAACAAAGCTAAACGTAACCCCAAAAGATAATGCCGTAAGTAAAAAGATGATGGCAGATGGGGAAAGGACACGAAAAATGCTCAGTTCAAAATCAGGGAAAGCTTTTGACAGGGCTTATATAAATAGTGAGGTAGCTTATCATAAGGTTGTGATATCAACCCTGGAAGGTGTTTTAGTACCGCAATCTCAAAACCAGGAGTTAAAGCAGTTACTACAAAGTGTAGTGCCCGCGTTTAAAGCACACCTTGAACATGCTCAAATGGTGCAGAAAAATTATAAGTAAATGAAATACTCATTTACATTATCTAAAAAAGGTCTTTATCTGTTATTTATAAATATTGTTTTACTAAGTTGTTCTACACCAGAGGAAAGAATAGTTAATGTAACTAAGACATATACTGTTCAAATTAAACAAATGCAGTTTCAACCTGCTGAACTTACTGTTAGTAGTGGCGATACGGTTGTTTTTGTTAACAATGATATGTTTGTTCACGATGTAACAGACGAAGTAAATAAAGCATGGTCTTCGTTACCCATGGCTCCGGCGGCAAAATGGAAAATGGTTATAACAGAAGATGCAAATTACTATTGTAGTATTCATGTGGTAATGAAAGGTAAGCTACTGGTAAGAAAGTAATTTTCCGATTCCTATGTTCTAAATAGAAGTAATTAGACAGGAGTTTTTATAGCAAAAGATATCGCTAAAAGTATTTTAAGCGGTATCTTTTGTTTCATTAAAAATTAAAATGAGTCTCAAAAAATTTTACCAGTAGTTAGACGGAAGTATTCATACAAAAAAGCATGACAACATATCCACAGCTATCTGAACAAGAACTTATTAATAGAATTATTAACGGCGACATAGCTGTGTTCGAAGTATTGATAAGAAGGTACAACGCCTACCTGTATAAAGTTGGAAGGTCGTATGGCTACAATCACCAGGATGTTGAAGACCTGATGCAGGAAACCTTTATTAATGCTTATCAAAATCTTAGCAGGTTGGAGAACAAAGCATATTTTAAAACATGGCTAATAAGAATCATGCTAAATGAATGCTATAGAAAAAGGCAAAAAGCAGCTTCAAGAAAAGAGGTTATAGCCGGCACTTTTTTACACGAAAAAACCATCCCTATGTTTGCAGGCAATAGCAATAATGATACAGAAATAAATGTTGGAAACAGGGAATTGAATAGCGTAATTGAAAATGCTATTCAACGAATACCTGTTGATTACCGGCTGGTATTTACCTTAAGGGAAATGAATGGGATGAGTGTTATTGAAACAGCGAAAGTTTTGGAGATCACCGAAACAAATGTGAAGGTTAGATTGAACAGGGCAAAAGGCTTGCTTAGAAAAGAAGTTGAAAAAATGTATTCATCTGAAGAGATATATTCATTCAATCTTATTTATTGCGATAAGATAGTGGCTAAGGTTATGGAAAGGATAAGTAAGAAATGACCTTTAAAGTTATAGTGCAAAATCATGATAACTAAATTCATTCGAGTATTAACGAAACTAAAATTCGACAACCGAAAGCAACCCTTTTTATTTAATCTAAGTATGCGATAGAAAGACAAAAAACTTATCAATCAAAGAATGATTTTTAAATAAGGCTTATCCACATCGTAGCTTGCGTCCAGCTTTCCTTCGCGATGTCACATTGTATTTCCGACCTCCTAACTTATCACGGCAGCAGTCTGAAAAGGAGACTTCAATTACATTTTCATTCCTGCCATTGGTGATGAACCCCTTTGGAAGATAAACTCGCTGTTGATTAAATATGCACCTCTTGTCACAACTGCTTCACCTTGCGATAAACCATAAGTTATTTCTATGCGGTCTCCGCTTTCCATACCTATGGTTACCATTTTATTTTTGAAAGTATTCTTGCCTGATTGCACCCATACCGTTGCTCCGTTTGCACCTCTTATTACTGCATCAACCGGTAACGATAAAACGTTTCTTTGTCCTCCCTTTAATACTACATAAGCTGACATACCAGGTCTTAGCTGATTACCTTGATTTGGTATAGTAACTCGTACCAGATTTACTCTTTTATCAGAACTTATTTCAGGGTTTACAAATTCTATTCGTCCATTTATTTCTTTGCCAATGTCTGGTAGCTGAACTGTTACTGTACCATTGTTATTGATTTGAGTATATTGGCTTGTGTAAACCTAGGCTTCTGCTCAATGGGTTGATAATTCTGCTAATTGCACTATTATTCCATCTTCGTCAATTTATTCTTTTTCATGCATGCTTATTTCTGGTTTAAATTAACTTTTTTT
>MWYU01000726.1 GCA_002050375.1 Chitinophagales bacterium 62-2 | reverse complement strand
TTGGAGACCTGGTAAAGATTATGGAAACACGTCCACTCAGCAAAACAAAGCGCTGGAGATTAGTAGAGGTGGTAGAGAAAGTGAAGTAATTCAATTATAAATGTTGAATGCTGAATGATGAATGTTCTGAAAAAATTCAAAGTTCAAAATTCAAAATTCAAAATAACTCAAGATGATTCAGCAAGAAAGCAGATTGAACGTAGCTGATAACAGCGGTGCAAAAGAGGTCTTATGCATTCGCGTATTAGGTAACTCGGGACAGGATTATGCTAAGATTGGAGATAAGATTGTTGTAACTGTGAAAGATGCTATGCCTGCTGCAGGGGTAAAAAAGGGAACTGTATCTAAAGCTGTTATAGTTCGCACCAAAAATAAATTACGGCGCAAAGACGGCTCTTATATTCGTTTTGATGACAATGCAGTAGTGTTGTTAAATGCATCAGACGAACCACGAGGTACGCGTATTTTTGGACCAGTGGCAAGAGAGTTAAGAGATAAGGGTTATATGAAGATTATTTCATTAGCACCGGAAGTACTTTAAGCGACTAACCCTTTTTTTACGTGTTAAGGAGAATAGTATATAAGTGGTTCACATAATAAAACCTACCCTCCCTTTAGAAAGTTGGAGGGTTTTCATAAAAATAAAATACTCTCACTTTAGGGAGTTGGAGGGTTACAAAAATGAGCAGCAGATTTAAACCTAAATACAATATAAAAAAAGGCGACCAGGTTGTAGTTATTGCAGGAGATGATAAAGACTTAAAGAAGCCCCGCAAAGTTCTTGAGGTTATTCATAACGAAGAAGGGGATGGTCGTGTTGTAGTTGAAGGTGTAAATATTATTACGAAGCATACAAAGCCGAGTGCCCAAAATACAAAGGGTGGTATTGTAAAAAAAGAAGCTTCGGTAAATATTAGCAATGTAATGTTATGGGATGCAAAGGCTGGCGCGGCTACTAAAATAAAGCGCGAACGCCTCGAAGGTAAATTAGTTCGTACCGCAAAAAAATCAGGGGAGGTAATTAAATAATGACAACAGCTACTTATACTCCAAGATTAGCAGACAAGTACAAAGGTGAGGTTGTACCTGCCTTAATGAAGAAATTTGGATACAAATCTGTAATGCAAGCCCCAAGACTTGAGAAGATATGCCTAAACCGAGGCGTTAATGGGGCCGTTGCTGATAAAAAACTTGTGGATGTTGCCGTAGATGAACTGTCAACTATTACAGGTCAGAAGGCAGTTGCTACTTTTTCAAAGAAGGATATTTCCAACTTTAAGTTGAGAAAAAATATGCCTATTGGTGCAAGAGTAACCTTACGGGGCGTAAAAATGTATGAATTTATAGACAGGCTTATCTCAGTTTCTTTACCTCGTGTTCGCGACTTTAAAGGTATTAACGATAAAGCTTTCGACGGTCGCGGTAACTATACTTTAGGTGTAACCGAGCAAATCATCTTTCCTGAAATTGATATTGATAAGGTTAACAAAATTACAGGCATGGATATCACTTTCGTAACAACTGCCAGTACCAACGAAGAAGCTTACGAGCTGTTAAGGGAGTTAGGAATGCCTTTTAAAAATGTGAAAAAGGACAATCAATAAGGGATAATTAAATAATAACGAAATCCGAATTCGAATATTAGAGCTTCGGATTTCCCACTTTTTTAAAATTCGAATTTCAAAAAATTATGGCAAAAGAATCTGTAAAAGCCAGACAAAGAAAGCGAGAGAAAATGGTAGCTAAGTTTGCTGAAAAACGTGCTGCTTTAAAAGCGGCAGGTGACTATGCGGGGTTGGACCAATTGCCAAAAAATGCTTCTCCTGTTCGTTTAAAAAATCGTTGCCAGCTTACTGGCCGTCCGAGAGGATATGTTGGCTATTTCGGTTTATCCCGAAACATCTTCCGCGATATGGCTTTGGCAGGAAAGATTCCCGGCGTAACTAAAGCAAGCTGGTGATAAATAAATAAGTTGACAGATGACAGATGTCAGTTGTCAGAGTGAGGAATAGATATCTGGGATATCGCATTGTATTAACATTTATAATTAAATTTTTTTCAGACAATGGTAACTGATCCTATAGCAGATTTTTTAACAAGGGTTCGTAATGCCCAAATGGCAAATCACAGGATTGTTGAGATACCTGCAAGCAATCTTAAAAAACGTATTACTGAAATTTTGTACGATAAAGGTTATGTTCTTAAATATAAGTTTGAGGATGATAATAAGCAGGGCGTCATTAAAATAGCTCTGAAGTATGATGCCGCAACTAAAGTTCCTGCTATCCGCAGTCTCGAAAGAGTAAGCCGTCCCGGTTTAAGGCAATACTCTAAACCTGCTGATTTTAATAGGGTTAAAAACGGTTTAGGAATTGCTATTATTTCAACTTCACAGGGGGTGATGACAGATAAAGAAGCTAAAGTTCAAAATGTAGGGGGCGAAGTTCTTTGCTACGTTTATTAGAATTAAATAATTAGACAATTTGAAAATTTGAAAATGGTTTCAATTGTCTTTAAGCAAGAGGGTTGATGTGATAATATAAGTTCTCTATACAGTAACTGAAAACTATCAATTGTACATTTTCAAATTTTCAAATTATCAAATTTACAAATTTTAAAATTTAGATTATGTCTCGTATAGGTAAACAGCCGGTTACATTAGCACAAAGTGTAACAGTTACAATTAATGGTGATAACGCTATTACTGTTAAAGGCCCTAAAGGAACCTTAACTCAGTCTATAGACAGAGATATTAAAGTTGAAGTTAAAGATAACCAGGTACTCGTTACCCGGCCTACCGATCAAATTCGGCACCGTGCAATGCATGGTCTCTACAGATCTTTGGTGTCTAATATGGTTAAAGGCGTTACTGAAGGGTTTACCAAACGACTTGAATTAGTTGGTGTAGGTTATAAAGCTACTAATGCCGGTAATACTTTGGATCTTTCTTTAGGCTATTCTCATAACATCATTTTTGACGTACCTAAAGAACTGAAAGTAACAACGCTCACGGAAAAAGGTCAAAACCCGAAGATTACTTTAGAAAGTATAGATAATCAATTATTAGGTGCAGTTGCAGCAAAAATTCGTAGCCTTCGTAAACCTGAACCTTATAAAGGAAAAGGTGTGCGTTACTCGGATGAGTATATACGGAGAAAAGCTGGTAAAGCTGCAGGTAAGTAACCGATTAGCCGATTTGGGAATTAATCAGTTTGATAATGGTCTTTAATTGCCCAATTAACTAATCTTCAAATTTAAATTCCCGGCAGTATCGGGAAGCAAAACAAATAAAGATGGATAAATTAATAAAAAGACAGAAGATACGTTATCGTATTAGAAGCAAGGTCGCTGGTACTTCTGCTAAGCCGCGTCTTTCTATTTTTAGAAGTAATGCCGAAATATATGCGCAGTTGATAGATGACCTAACAGGCACAACACTCGCTGCTGCTTCTTCAAGGGAAAAAGATATAGCTGCACAAACAGCTCCTAAAGTAGAAAAAAGCAAAATGGTAGGTGCCGCCATTGCCCGTAAAGCAACTGAACTCGGTCTTACAACTTGTGTGTTTGACAGGGGTGGAAATCTTTACCACGGTCGCGTAAAGGCAGTAGCTGATGGTGCAAGAGAGGGTGGTCTTCAATTTTAATCAATGTATTTTAAATTTTGATTGTATATAATGTCAAAAGCAATTTTAAATAAAGTAAAGGGTGCAGACCTGGAGCTAAAAGAGAAAGTAGTAGCAATTAATCGTGTGGTAAAAACTACCAAGGGTGGACGTACATTCAGCTTTTCTGCCTTAGTGGTTGTGGGTAACGGAGGGGGTGTAGTCGGTCATGGGTTAGGTAAAGCTAAAGAAGTGCAGGAAGCTATCACTAAAGGCATTGAAGATGCTAAAAAGAATTTGATTAAGGTTCCTATTATGCATGGCACTATTCCGCACGATCAATTGGCTAAAGAAGGTGCTGCAAAAGTATTAATTAAACCTGCTGCCCATGGTACGGGTGTTTTAGCAGGAGGCAGTATGAGGGCCGTTTTAGAAAGTGCTGGACTAACAGATGTTTTAGCTAAAAGTCTTGGTTCTGCTAACGCTCATAATGTAGTTAAGGCAACTTTTAAAGCTTTGGCGTTATTAAGAGAACCTATTACTGTTGCTAAAACAAGAAATATAAGCCTTAAGAAGGTATTTAGTGCATAATTAGTTTAAAGTGTAAAGTTTCAAGATTAAACCTATAACCCGAAACATTAAACCTTAAACTCCAAACTGTTCTACATGAAAAAAATAAAAATCACACAAATAAAAAGCGGCATCGACAGATCTGAAACAGTGAAAAGAACCCTAATAGCTTTAGGTTTAAAAAAGTTGAATGCAAGTGTAGAAGTTGAAGCTACTCCGCAGATTTTAGGCATGGTTAGAAGAGTTAATCATCTTTTAACGGTGGAAGAATTAGTAGAAGCATAGCAACGCGAAATTTAAATGCAAGATGTAAAATATTTTCATTTTTCATTTTAATTATAAAAGCGAGGGGATTGAACCCCGTTAAGTAAAAATCAAAAAAGATGAAATTACATACGTTAAGACCTGCAAAAGGGGCAACACACAAAGAAAAGCGTCTCGGTCGTGGTGAGGCTTCCGGTAAAGGCGGAACTGCAACAAAGGGTAATAAAGGAGGACAAAGTCGTGCAGGCTATAAAAGCAAAATGGCACATGAAGGTGGACAAATGCCCATTCAACGCCGTATTCCGAAGCGTGGCTTTAAGAACCCAGGCAGGGTAGAATACAAGGTGCTTAACCTGGGCCAGATTGATCACATAGTAGAGAAATATGGTTTAACGGAAATTAACCCGGAAAATTTGTATGTCAATGGTTTATTAAGTCAAACAGATTTAATAAAAATATTAGGAAATGGTGAAATTAAAAGTAAAGTTTCTTTTAAAGTAAATGCAATAAGCGAGAAAGCACGGGCTTCAGTCGAAGCTGCAGGTGGCAGCGTAGAAATCGTAAAATAATTTTACCGATATTTGCCAGACGCATCCGAAGATGCGTCTTTTTTGGCTTATAGAGATTAACACTTACAAATTATAACATAGTGAAAAAACTTATTCAAACCCTTAAAAATATTTGGTCTATAGAGGAACTGCGTAATAAGATACTGGTGACGCTCGGCCTGCTTTTAGTTTACCGTTTTGGTACGCATATAGTTTTGCCCGGTTTAAATCCTAACCTTTTAGCTGCTGCTCAGGAAAATGCAAGTAAAAATGGGGGATTGTTAGGCTTGTTCGATACGTTTGCAGGAGGTGCCTTTTCACAGGCGTCCGTTCTTGCGCTCGGTATCATGCCTTATATCTCTGCTTCCATATTCATGCAGTTGATGACCATCCTTGTTCCTCAATTACAGAAGGTGCAAAAAGAAGGTGATAGCGGACGTAAGAAAATAAACCAATGGACACGCTACTTAACATTAATTGTAACTGCCTTCCAGGCGAGTGCATATGTAGCATATCTTAACGGTCCCGGTTATGGTGAAGCAATTATACCAGCTTTCAAATCTTACTTTGCCATATCTACAATAGTTTGTTTAAGTGCAGGTACTTTGTTTGTAATGTGGCTTGGTGAAAAAATTCAGGACAAAGGTTTGGGTAACGGTACTTCAATAATTATCATGGTTGGTATTCTTTCCCGTTTGCCGCAATCTCTCATCCAGGAGTTTGGAGCCAAGCAGGCAAAAGGCGGGGGTGGATTGCTAATCTTTTTAATCGAGATTGCAATCTTAATTGCAATTATAATGGGTATCATTATTCTTGTTCAGGGGGTTAGAAAAATACCTGTAAATTATGCAAAGCAGATCGTTGGTAATCGTCAGTTTGGGGGCGCGCGCCAATTTTTGCCGATGAAGGTAAATATGGCTGGTGTAATGCCGATCATCTTTGCGCAGGCAATAATGTTTTTACCTACTTTATTTTCTTTTACTGAAAGCGGGCAGGGTATTGCAAAAGTGTTTGGTGACCATAGTAATTTCTGGTATATGCTCGTGTATTCTGTAATGACAATTGCCTTCACTTTCTTATATACTGCCTTAATTTTTAACCCTAAGCAAATGGGTGAAGATCTTAAGCGTAACAATGGCTTTATCCCCGGTGTTAAACCAGGTCAGCCGACTGCCGATTACATTGGTGCTATTATGGATAAAATTACTTTACCCGGCGCTGTATTTTTAGCGATGGTTGGTATCCTTCCCGGGTTCGCACAACGCTTGGGTGTTACTTCCAGTTTCTCTTCTTTTTTCGGCGGTACTTCCTTACTAATTATGGTTGGTGTAGTCTTAGATACACTTCAGCAAATTGAAACACAATTATTGATGAGACAATATGATGGCCTAATGAATAGTGGAAGAATACAAGGCCGACAATCAACCATCAATACTGCTACAGCTTAAACATGATTTATAATTACATCGTATAAACCATTAGGAAAATTCTCAGGTTTATTTATAACATGTCAGGACTAAGAAACATGATCTTCTACAAAACTGAGGCTGAGATCGAAATAATGCGGCAAAGCTGTTCTATGGTAGAACAAGCAATTGCTGAGGTTGCAAAATTTCTAAAGCCAGGTGTTACTACTAAGCAGGCTAACGACATTGCTGAAAGATTTATTCGTGATAATGGTGGCATTCCCTCATTTTTAAACTATAAAGGCTTTCCCTATAGCGCATGCATGTCAGTAAACGATGCGGTAGTTCACGGTTTTCCTGATAATAATGTTTTAAAGGATGGAGATATTGTTTCTGTTGATATTGGTGTTTTTAAAAATGGATTTCATGGCGATAGTGCTTATACATTTGCTATTGGTGAAATGGACGAAAGGATTTTGCGGTTAATGAAGGTTACTAAAGAGTCATTGTATAGAGGAATTGAAAAAGCGCATCACGGTAACCGGATGGGTGATATTGCATATGCTATTCAGGATTATACAGAAAGACAAAATGGTTATGGTGTGGTACGGGAACTGGTAGGTCATGGTTTAGGAAGAAGTTTACATGAAGATCCGCAAGTGCCTAATTTTGGTAAACGCGGCAATGGACCTAAACTGAAAGATGGAATGGTGATAGCGATTGAGCCTATGATAAATTTGGGTGTAAAGGAAGTTTATTATGATAATGATGGCTGGACAGTAAGAACAAAAGACCGTAAACCGTCTGCACATTACGAACATACTATTTGCATAAGAAAAAGTAAGGCTGATATTCTTTCTTCTTTTGAACTGATTGAAAAAGCTGAAAGGGCAAATACTAATTTGAATTCGTCTTATACTGCCTCAACACACGCCTCAAAAACAAAAGAGGCTTTATCCTCCGACGTCTTAGTGATGTAAAAGGTGAGAGATTAAGAGTAATTTCCTTCTCGATGAAATATGGGGATAAACAATTAGTAGTAATTGGCGGCGGAGCAGCAGGGTTTTTTTGCGCCGTTAATGCTGCACGAAATAATCCATCTTTAAAA
Source organism: Chitinophagales bacterium 62-2 (assembly GCA_002050375.1). Lineage (GTDB taxonomy): Bacteria > Bacteroidota > Bacteroidia > Chitinophagales > Chitinophagaceae > Segetibacter. The sequence continues at coordinate 10,938 of MWYU01000726.1, read as the reverse complement.
GTTATTATCATTGAAAAAACAGGGAAGCTTCTAACGAAGGTAAAAGTTAGTGGTGGCGGAAGATGCAATGCTACACATGCCTGTTTCGAAATTCCTACGCTCGTAAAAAAGTATCCAAGGGGTACGAACTTTCTCAAAAAAACTTTTCATCAGTTTAATACTTCCCATTGCATTCAATGGTTTGAGGAAAGAGGCGTAAAGTTAAAAACCGAAGCAGATGGAAGGATGTTTTCAATAACAGATTCATCCCAAACGATTATAGATTGTTTAATGCAGGAGGCTAATAGGTTTGGAGTGGAAATAATGAGGAATTCAGAAGTAATGGGTATTGAAATTCAGAACGCTAATTCCGAAATTCGAAGGGAAGAAAAGAAGTTCAAAGTTTTATTTTCGGAGCTCGAATTTATCAATTCGGATTTTGTTGTAGTTGCCTGTGGTGGCTATCCTAAATCTTCTATGTTTAATTGGCTAAAAGAACCCGGTCATTCTATTGAGGATCCGGTGCCATCTTTGTTTACTTTCAATATGCCTTCGAACCCAATAACCCAGTTGATGGGTGTTGTTGTAAAAAATACTTCTGTAAAAATTGTTGGAACTAAGCTGAGCGAAGAAGGCCCCTTATTAATGACCCATTGGGGGATGAGCGGGCCTGCAATTTTAAAGTTATCAGCATGGGGAGCAAGAGAACTTGCAAATAAAAATTACCATTTCAATATTATAGTTAATTGGGTTCCTCAATACAACGAGCACAGCCTGCGTGAAGAATGGCAACAAATACGTAACCGGCATTCAACACAAAAGATTAGTAACCGGAATCCTTTTGAGTTACCGAACAGGCTTTGGATATATTTATTGAACGAGTGTGGCATCAAAGAAGACATCCGGTGGGCAGATCTTGCAGGAAAAGAACAGAATAAACTCATCAAAAACTTGACAAGGCAGGAGTTTGAGGTGAAAGGCAAAACCACATTTAAAGAAGAGTTTGTAACATGCGGCGGAATAAAGCTTAGTGAAGTGGATGCCAATACGATGCAAAGTAAAATTGTTCCTAACCTGTATTTTGCAGGAGAAATATTAGATGTAGATGGAATAACCGGCGGCTTTAACTTTCAACACGCATGGACGAGTGGATGGATAGCCGCACAGTCTATTGCTAAAGCATCACGTTGTGAAGTTTTAAGCGATTAAGCATTTCGTAAAACAATCTGCTCAACTTGCCAACAATTCAGCTTATCAACCAATTAAACCGGCAATGGATTAACTGCTCAACCTTTTAATTGCATCCGCAGCCTCTTTCAAGTTCTTATCAAGTCCCAATGATCGTTTATAGTTCACTAAGGCTTCTTCTCTATTGCCCATTGCTTCAAAACATTTAGCCTTCCAGTAATAGGCATCGGGATACATTTTATTTACAGTAATGGCAGTTTCAAAAATCTTAATTGCATCAGCATAACTCCTGCTTTCATAACTTATAAATCCTTTTTCCATGTAGGCTTCCATTAAAGTATAATTATCATTAATGGCTTTATCAAACAAGTTTAGTGCCTGCTGATTCTTTCCGCTCCTTGCATAATAAACTCCTGCAATAAAATTGCATGAAGCATCTGTTCCTCTTCCCAATCCCATTCCGCTAACATTGCTGCAAATTAAAAGCGACCTCGCATCTTTAGTTTCTGCAAGCAGGTTAGCAAGGTTTAATTGAGTTTCTACAGAGGGGTAAATATTTAATGCTCTTTCGTAACTTTTAATAGCTTCTGTAGTGTCTTTATTACTTTCAAGCAGCAGCGCTTTTGTAAACCATAAGCCATTATTTAGACTGTCTCTTTTAATAAGGCTATCAGTTTGTGTAATCGCTTCTTTATACATACGAGCGCTGTCTAAGGCATTTACTAATTTCATTCTCACACCCGCACTATCAGGGTTTTGTTGTACCTGTTTTTTTAGATCATTTATAAGTTGCGATTGCTCTCCTGTTACATTATTTGTTGCCTCATCGTCTTGTCCGCACGAGATAGTAAACACCGAAATAAAAATTACTACAATGAAATATTTCATAAGGCAAAAATAGAAACTGCAGATTGGTTTCTTACTCTTTTCTTCGTTCTGATAATATCCTTAACATTCCAGTATAATTGTATTACAGAAGGGTTTGAAAGCAAACGATGATAGTGATTAAACACTACTTTTGTCAACATATAAAAACAGACTTTATGTACGAAGCATTGTTGGCGCTCCATAATATCGGAAGATGGGTTGTATTGATTTTATTGTTAGCGGCAATCGTTAACTCGCTTAGCGGTATGACAGGAAATAAAGCTTATACGAGCGGCGATAAAAAAGTTTCACTCTTTCTAATGATAGCCGCGCATACTATGCTGCTGATTGGTTTATATCAGTGGTTTGTGGGTCCGTGGGGCTTACACAACATTCAGAATTCGGGAATGAAGGCAGTGATGCAGGATAAGATTTACCGTTTTTGGGCTGTAGAACATCTAACAGGAATGCTGATAGGAATTATTCTTATAACAATTGGCCGGGGAGTAGGTAAGAAAAATATAACTGACCGCCTGAAACACAGTCGTTCTTTTTGGTTTTATTTTGTTGCATTCGTGATAATTATGGCGACTGTTCCGTGGCCGTTTAGAGATGTAGCAAGACCATTGCTGCCCGTATTGGGGCAGTAGATTTTTTAAGTTATTAAGTCACTAAGTCATTTGGTCAATAAGTTATTAGGTCAATTGAAAAGATTTCAGGCAATTATCAGGCAAAATTTGAAACACTCAATAAGCAATATTCAATAAAGAGCAATACGTTTAAGCAATAATCTAATTGACTTATTGACTCAGTGTCCAATGACTTCATGACCAATGACTTAATGACCCGATAACTCACTTTCTCACCGACTTTGATCCTAACTCAATCACTTCGCAATCTTTAATGTTTGCCTCGTCAATTGCAAAACGTATAAGCGTTCTCACTTTATGCCAGCCTTGTTTTCCGGCAGCACCTGCATTCATGTGCAGGCACTGCAACTTTTCGTCGTATATAACTTTCAGGATATGACTATGGCCACTTATAAATAATTTAGGTTTAAGCAAGAGTATTTTATCCTTTACTCCTGTAGCATATCTGGCAGGATGACCACCAATATGCTTCATATAAACTTTCACATCCTCGCACATAAAAATATTTTCCTCGGTAAAAATACTTCTTATGTCAGTGCCATCAATGTTTCCATAAACGCCTTTAAGCGGTTTAAATTGCTGTAAGCGTTTGGCTATTTCAATGTTTCCAAAATCTCCAACATGCCATATCTCATCGCATTTATCAAAATGTTTAAATACGGCTTCGTCAAGGTAGTTATGGGTGTCTGATATTAATCCGATCCGCTTCAAAATTGCTATTGTAAAATTTGTATTTTTATGCAAGATAGAAAATAGTCATCGGGTCATTAGTCAACAGGTAATTAAGTCATAAGAATAAAGCAGCAATTTTCAACTTTGCACAATGCCATTCTTTCGAAATTTCATCTACTGGATCGATAAAAGGAAGTGGAAGTATTATTTTCTCATGCTGGCTCTTAATGAAGGGCACCGTAAAGGGTTAATGCTGAAATAACTTTACTAATTCATCCGTCGTACTTTGTATTTCATACTTCGTATTTCTTATTTCGTACATCGTACGGTACATCTAAATTCTAAAACATGCCTCATTATTATACCTTGGGAAACATCCCGCATAAACGTCATACCCAGTTTCGCAAACCCGATGGCAACCTGTTTTCTGAACAGTTGTTTTCAACCGAAGGTTTCAGTAATGATTATTCTATTTTGTACCATACAAACCCACCTACAAAAATTATAAAGACAGATGATGCTGTTGATGTAATGCCGAAAATTGCAGAAGAAAAAATGCTAAAGCATCGCAGTTTTGAGGGCTTTAATATAAAGCGCGAAAAAGACTATCTTGATAGCAGGAAAGCTATTTTAGTTAATAATGATTTGCATGTTGTGCTCGCCGCTCCGCAGCAAGGGATGAAAGATTATTTTTTCAAGAACGCGGATGCAGACGAAATGATTTTTATACACGAAGGAAGCGGGAAGCTAACTACACAATATGGCGAACTCAGCTTCGGGTACGGAGATTACCTTGTAATTCCGCGGGGAAGCATTTACCAGGTCAACTTCAACGATACCAATAATCGTTTATTAATCGTCGAAAGTTTTAGTCCCTTGCGTTATCCAAAAAAATACTTAAGCAAATACGGGCAATTGCTTGAGAATTCTCCTTATTGCGAACGTGATATTCGTACCCCGCAAAACTTACAAACGAAAGATGAGCAAGGCGACTTCATTATTAAAACAAAAAAGAAGGGAATGTTATATGGTCTTCACTATGCCCATCATCCTTTTGATGTGGTTGGTTGGGATGGTTGTTGTTATCCTTTTGCTTTCAGCATTCACGATTTCGAACCTATAACCGGACGTGTTCACCAGCCGCCGCCTGTTCATCAAACCTTTGAAGCAAACAACTTCGTGGTTTGCAGTTTCTGTCCCCGGCTCTACGATTATCACCCGCTTTCGATTCCTGCCCCATATAACCATAGTAATATTGACAGTGACGAGTTATTATATTATGTTGACGGGGATTTTATGAGCCGCAAACATGTTACCCGCGGAATGCTTACGTTGCACCCTGCCGGCATTCCACACGGCCCTCATCCCGGAGCAGTTGAAAAAAGCATTGGCAAAAAAGAAACGCAGGAGTTAGCAGTGATGGTTGATACTTTTCATCCCTTACAATTAACAAAACAGGCTCTGCAAATAGAGGATGACAGATATACCTATAGCTGGACAGAATGATAAAGTGCTATCGGAATTTGAAGATGTATTAATTTGGAAATGCGATAATTCAAAATGTGCTACCCTGAAAACGAGATAATTTGAAAATTTGCTAATTTGCAAAAATTAGAATTAAATATTTGCGCATTCTAAGTCCCAACAAATCACAAAACTTAATACTCAAAACTTTAAACTCAAACTCAAAACCATATGATTAAATACAACGAACTTAAAACAGGCGACCTTGTAATGGTAGAATATGATGGACAATTAAAAGAAGGAGAAGTTCGAAACCTGAACGGTGATGAAAAACAGGTGTGCGTTGAAACGGATGTTCAGGATTTTTGGTATGAGTTGAGCGATTTGCACCCTATTGCTCTGGACGAAAGCCAGTTGTTTAAACTGGGATTTCAAAAGCAGATGAATGAAGATGGATCTGTGAAGTATATGAAAGGTGCCTTCCGTGTGTTGCTTCATTCTCCCGATGATTTTTCTCAATTTGAAATCTGGTACAGGGAAGACCATCGCCGTATTGCACAACCAATACAAGTGCATACTTTCCAAAACCATTATCTTGAGATGACTAAAATACATCTTACTAAAGGATAGAAAATTTAATATTATTTGGATGTTAAATAGCTTCTTTAGTAACGGAATTACTTATTTGATTTTGTAAACTTGCAGAAACAAGAAATTTATGAAGTCGTTATTGATCCCTGCGTTTGTATTTATTTCTACCGTGGCTTTTAGTCAACAGGAAAAGGCTTTTGTAATAAATGGAAACCTGAACGGAAAATTTGAGCCGGTACAAAAAGTTTATTTAAGTTACCGGGCAAACGGAGCTACAGTTATAGACAGCAGTCAATTGAAGGATGGCAAATACAGCTTTGCAGGAAAAGTGGTGGAACCTGTAAGGGCGCAGTTACTTGCGCGGCCTTCCTCAGTTAAGGAGATGAGTACGTGGAGGGCAAGACGCAAGGATGTTGCTTCAATAATTGTAAGCCCTGGTAAAATAGAAGCTTCTTCTGTTGATTCTTTTAGCAACATAACTTTAAAAGGATCGCCTGCTAACGATGAACTGGCTAAGATTGAAAAGGAAATGAAAGTCATTAATCAAAAAGGGGAGGAGCTTAATAAACAATACATGGATTTTGATAAGGCCAAAGACGAGGCAGGCAAGAACAGAATTATGGCCGCGTTCAAAAACCTTGATAAGGAGTCTAAGAGTATTTTCCGCAATTATCTCAAGGCAAATCCGTCTTCGCCTATTGCGATGATTGTTATGAATCAATATGCCGGTTACGATATAAATGCAGATGAAGTTGATCCTTTATTTGCTGCTTTGCCAGCATCAGTCAAGAACTATCCATCTTACAAAGAATTTAGTGATCGCTTGGCAGTTGCCCGTAAAATAGGTGTAGGTAGACAGGCAATTGATTTTACACAAAACGATACTTTGGGTAAGCCAGTAAGTCTGTCTTCTTTTAAAGGTAAATATGTGTTAGTTGATTTTTGGGCAAGCTGGTGTGGACCGTGCCGCAGAGAAAATCCTAACGTGGTAACAGCATTTAATAAATACAAGGACAAAGGATTTACAGTGCTTGGCGTAAGTCTCGATCAACCAAATGCACAGGAAAGATGGATAAAAGCAATTCATGACGATGGCCTTGCCTGGACACATGTTTCCGATCTTAAATACTGGAATAATGAAGCAGCGCAACTATATGGTGTTCGCTCTATTCCCTTTAATTTATTGTTAGATAAGGAAGGGAAGATTGTTGCAAAAAACATAAGAGGCGAAGAATTGCAGACAAGGCTTGCAGAAATATTTCAATAACCATAGAGAGCTAATAAACTTTTAAAAGGGCAGCTTAAGGTTGCCCTTTTCGATTCTAACCTTTTTTTAATTCAACCAAAATATAGGCATTATTTTTCTGCTATTCTTTATTTAGACGTTCCAGAATTTTTTTTTCAGATTATTGCCATCTTTTGTTTCGCACTCCTTTTACGTATTCAAACCATCCGAAAAGAGGGTTAGTTATAGGCAGGGCGAGTTCTCGCTTTATCACGGGTTACCAGTTGAAGAAAACCTTGGTGTTGATGCTGTCAGTCGGATAGAATTTTGGGAGATGCTTTAACAGCTAAAGGGCAACTGGGTGGTGTATGACATTCTTCCCTTAGGCAGCCTTTGGCTAATATACTTATTTGCAGCCGTGTACCTGCTTGCAGTAACGGGGTTGGGGTTGCTTATTTCAGCGTATGTTAACACACAACAACAGGCCATGTTAATTGCGTTTTTCTTAATGATGATATTTATTTTAGTGGGGGGCTTATACACTGCTATCAAAAGTATGCCTTACTGGGCACAGGTAGTAACCCGCTTCAACCCCGTTGCTTATTTTATTGAAGTGATGCGGATGGTGGTTATTAAAGGCAGTACTTTACCTGATATACTTCCGCACTTGCTCATCATGCTGGTGTTTGCCATTGTGCTAAATAGCTGGGCGGTTTTTAGTTATAAGAAAAGAAGTTGATTAACCGGTTTTAAGAAAAGGTGACATTTATTTCATGCTATCTGTTTTTTGTTCAAGGCTATCTAATTAAAACGTTATTTTGAAATCCAAACAAAAAATGGGACAGTATGACTGAAAGAAAAATGCTTTATACGAAACAGCCCAAGATGCTTCAAAACCTGTTTGTTGTTTTTTTTATTTCTGCTTTACTCATCGGCTTTAACTGCGCTGCACAGGAATTTGGGGGAAATCCTTCAGCGCTAAAATGGCAACAAATAAATACAGATACAGCAAGAATAATTTTTCCTGAAGGCCTGGATGAAACGGGGAAAAGAGTTGCTTCAGTAATACATGAATTGCAAAAAAATCATGCTTCAACAATTGGCAACAAGGTTCGTAAAGTAAATATTGTTTTACAAAACCAGTCTACTATCTCCAATGCTTATGTTGGTTTGGGGCCTTACAGAAGCGAGTTTTATTTATTTGCCCCACAGAATAGCTTTGAGTTAGGGGCACTAAACTGGGCTGATAATTTAGCAGTCCACGAATACCGCCATGTTCAGCAATACAGCAATTTTAATGTAGGATTGTCTAAAGCTTTCAGTATTCTTTTTGGCCAGCAAGGGCAGGCAATCGCAAACGCAGCAGCAGTTCCGGATTGGTTTTTTGAAGGTGACGCTGTTTTTAGTGAAACCGCATTAACCACCCAGGGCAGGGGTAGGATCCCTGATTTTTTTAATGGCTACCAGTCGTTGTATCAGCAAGGCAGGAGATACTCTTATATGAAGTTGCGAAATGGATCGTTGCGCAATTATGTACCAGGGCATTATGAGCTTGGCTATTTATTAGTGGCTTACGGACGGGAAAAATATGGTAGCGATTTTTGGCGAAAAGTTAGCCAGGATGCAGCCGCTTTTAAACCATTAATTTATCCCTGGCAGGGAGCAGTTAAAAAATACTCAGGTATAAACTACCGGCAATTTGTTAGCGACGCAATAAAGTTTTATAACGATAAGTGGCAACAGGCGAAAGGAAATACCATTGAGTACATAACGCCCGTTCATAAAAATTCTGTTACTCATTATAAGTATCCGTACACTGCAGATGATGGTTCTTTAATTGTTTTAAAAAGAAGCTACAGGCAAATACCTGCTATCTACAGAATTAAATCGGACGGTACGGAAGAAAAGATAACAGTACGAACCATTGCGAACGATGATTACTTTTCTTATAGCAATGGCAAAATTGTATTTGCTTCATATAAGCCGGACGAAAGATGGGGCTACCGGGAATTCAGTGACATCACATTAGTAGATGCTGCTTCCGGAGTCAAACAAAAAATCACACATAAAGAAAGATATTTTTCGCCTGACATTTCTCATGATGGTCAGAAGGTCGCTGCAGTGGATATGCGCGCAAATCAAATGTCGAACATAGTGGTGGTTGATTTAAAAGGGCAAAAAATATTCAGGTCAACAGCAATGAGAGGGCTTGTTTATACTTACCCAAAATTTTCAGCGAACGACCAGTTTATTTATTCTGCCGTTCGTAACCAGGATGGCAACATGTCACTCGTAAAACTCGAACTGGCAACCGGAAAAGAAACAAGACTGTTGCCTTATCATAATCGTATCATTGGTTTTCCAACAGTGCAGGGCGATACTATTTTCTTTAGCAGTTCTTACAGAGGAAGCGATGAAATATGGGCTTTTGTGGAAAGTAAAAATCAAATATTTAGGGTTGCTGTAAATCCTACAGGTTTTTACCAGGCAGTATTTCAACAAACACAAAACCGGCTGGTTGCTTCCAACTTTACTGCTAATGGTTATCGCCTTGCTGCATTGCCTGCATCTGCTCTTTTGTGGCAACCTGTGGGAGAGAAAGAAAATTCATTGCCAGATTTGTATGTTCCCAATGCATTGCAACAGGAAGACAAGGCAACGCTTGAAAGTATTCCGGTAAGAAGTTTTGAAACACGTAAATATCATAAGTCATTTAATCTTCTAAATTTTCATAGCTGGCGGCCTGACTATGCTGATCCCAATTTTTCATTTACAGTTTTCGGCCAGAACATCCTAAATACGCTGCAAACAGAACTTTCATATACATACAACCGAAATGAAAGCAGTCATAAAGTAGGCCTTGATGCTATTTACGGAGGATGGTATCTGCAGCCAACCCTCGGTGTAAATCAAACCTGGAATAGAACAGTTGTTCAGAACCGCGATACAACTTTTACCTACAATGAATTGAATGGCCATACAGGATTGAGGATACCTTTAAATTTTTCTGGCGGGAGAATGTACCGAAATCTAACCTTAAGCACTACTTATAATAAGCAGCAGGTTTACTGGACGGGTATTGGCAAAAGGTTACTCCGCAACAGAAACTTCGATTATATGGAAGGAAGAATAGCGTACACGCAACAAATACAAAAGGCTGTTCAGCATATTTATCCCAGAGTTGCGCAAACGCTCTCCCTTCAATACAGGCGCAGCATTAATAAGCTTACTGCAAATCAACTATTGCTAAATGGAGGACTTTATTTCCCCGGTGTGCATACTAACCATAATATTATTTTTACTGCAGCATACCAGCAGCGCGATACAATGAATCAGTATTTGTTTTCAAATAATTTTCCTTTTTCGAGAGGCTATACTGCTGTTGATTTTCCCCGTATGTGGAAGGTTGGAGCAAATTATCATTTTCCCTTGTTATACCCGGATTGTGGTTTTGGAAACATTGTATATTTTCAACGGGTAAGAGGTAATGGGTTTTACGATTATACCCAGACTAAAAGCCTTAGAACCGGCACCAGGTACAACTTTAGTACAATAGGTGCAGAAATTTTTTTTGATACGAAATGGTGGAACCAGCAGGCTGTAAGCTTTGGCATTCGGTACAGCCATCTGTTAGACAAGGAATACCGTGGCACAACTAATCCCAACCAGTGGGAATTTATCTTGCCTGTTGGTTTATTTAATTAAGGCAAAACTCCTTTCGTTAAACTATGGCCTTCCCCGATTCATTTAAAAACTAATATTGTGACATCATACCAATGTGGACAAATTTTTAAATTTATTTTCGTTGTAAAGCTGTGTAACTACTAAGAAAATAATTGCTTTTTAGAAACTTTTAGCTACAATTGTTTACCCCATGTTTATTTCTCTTTTTTATAATATTGTCCTATTTTTGCGACAATAAAAAAAATTGGTGTCTATCTAAAAAATTTGAGATGTCGTATTTAACAACTGAAAAAAAAGCAAGCATATTTACTGAATTTGGTGGAAGAGCCGAAAACACAGGCTCTATCGAAGGTCAAATTGCTTTATTGACTGAGCGTATCGGTCAAATCTCCACACACTTACAATCAAACAAAAAAGATTTTTCTACCCAAAGAGGTTTAATGAAATCTGTTGGTAAGAGGAAAAGTTTACTAATCTATTTGCAAAAGCACAACTTGCAGGGCTATCGTGGATTGATCGAAAAACTCGGATTAAGAAAGTAATTCCTATCAATAATATTTACTATTCCCGACTGCAATCTAAACAGTCGGGAATAGTTTTTTATATTCAATACATAAT
>MWYU01000159.1 GCA_002050375.1 Chitinophagales bacterium 62-2 | reverse complement strand
CCGATACTCACCACTACGATAACGTTGGAACGACTAAGAAAACGAGGCTATGAAGCCATGCTCGAGCACTACTTAGAAGTATCCCCACAACTTAATGAACCGCTGTATACGCGACCCGTACGTACAGGTACTATCTTTCTAACCAAACAATTTTAAAGTTTTTTTTCACCTAATTTTGTCTTAGCCGAGAGGAGTCAAACGCCGAGAACACGACGGATGATTACCTTCTGTAGCCCTGGTTTCCGGGGCTATTTTTTATGCTGCTTTACCAGCCTCTTCGAGGCTGAGCCGAGAGGAAGCCTCCGCCTCCTGCACTCTGGCTGATGTATCCTTGTGATAATTTTCATCAAAGGCTTTATTGTTTTTCCAAAGGGTATAAATTAGAACCAAAAGCTTTCTTTGCAATGCTACATAGCTTTTCATTTTTATACCATGTTTATCTAAAGTTCTTTCAAACAATGCAGGCATAGCACCTACTTTATAGGTCATCATATTTAAGGCCGGCATATGTAGAATTCGTCTTATATGAGCATTGCCTTTCTTAGATATTTTGGTCTTACCTGTCCGCTTGCCTGACTGATCCTCAACTACATCATAACCTGCATAGCTAACAAGTTGCGGTATGTTTTTGATAAGGTTAAAACCATTCGCTTCTGCTACAACTGTCGCTACTGTAAGGGTGCCGACTCCTTTAATGTCGCAAACCTTATCCATCCTTTCTTTTACTTCTGCATTGCCGGCAATCTGATCTTCAATTAATTTCTTTGTTTTGAAGAGTTCTTCATCAAAAACTTTTACCAGCCTTTCCAGAACTTTTATAGCATCTTTCATTTGTACTGCACTATGTTTCAAGGCATGTAGCTGGTTAGTAGTCTCTGTTTTCTTTTGTTGAATGTCTTCATGCAGTCGTGTATAAGTTCGCAACTTCTGATAAAAAGGACTTAAAGGAGACCACTCTTCCAACTTCTGCTCGCATCCCATCCGGGCAAGTCCTTTGGCATCAATACGGTCATTTTTTGATTTCAGTCCTAAAGCCTCCATATACTTTTTTGCTTTGTTAGGCAATACTACACTTATGCAATAGCCTGCATCCTGCAGCCCTAAAGCAAAGCGCTCATGATATACGCCTGATGCTTCAATTACTACATGAAGCTGTGAACATTCTGCCGGAGCATTTTTAATTAACCATTTCAATAGTTCTTTTAAGCCATGGTCGGTATTTAAAAATATTTTCGATGCTATTACCTTTACATCCAGCTGCGACGTTAATTTCGACAGATTGCATTCACAATTATCCTTAGCTGCATCAATTCCTAAATTTACTTTTAGTGCATTCATAATCTTTATATTTATACTACTACAACAAGAATTTCTTTTACAGTTTTTACTTATTTATTCTGCATCAAACCCAACGGGAATGTGCTTAGGTACTGATTGAAACTTTGAAAGAAAAACGGCACCAGGTTTCCCTGTACTGCTACATAGCTGACGCTTGTTTTGTGTGCTTGACCAAAGTGCTGATGCCGTTCCTGTTGATTAGAGATTTCAAAGATATAAGGGTGCGACGCAAGAAAAGCCTAATAGTAGCATTAACGCCGGCTACCTAAAAAAAACGCTTCACACTTTTGATATTATCTCGAATAAACAGAACAAGAACGCTCGGCCTGCTAATCTTTATCGGGATCGTAATAAATGCCAAAAGCAAACATGAAAAGACCATAACAAATGGTTCCGATGGCAACGATAATAAACCAGGCATGGCCTATATTATCACCGATAAAGTCAAAAGCCTTGTCGGTATTTACAACAAGCTGTGCATTTTTTGAAACACCTGCTTTAATAAGGAAAAAGCCAATGATACCGAGAATGATGCCCCTTGCAAAATGGCCTGTCCACGCTAAAATATGAATGGAAGTTTTCTTCCACCTGGCCAGGTTATCAATATCCAACCTTGCCATATAAGTCTTGCTAATTACATAACCCAATTGTACAACGGCAATAATGGTGGTAATGATACCAATAGTGATAATAAACTCATCACCCCAATTCTCTTTAAACATATCGCCGACCATCGCACGCTCTGCGGTAGGTTCGCCGGTTTCCTTTATACCACCTTTTCCTAATAAAGCCTGTATGGCAGAATAAGCAATTAATGCGTCGGCAAGGCTGCTTAAGGCAGTAGCCGATCTTCTGAAAATACCTTTCAAGTCTTTTCCATAACCGTAAGGATCTTTAATCGTTTCATAAGCCCGGTAAATGATATAAGCCACCATTCCCAACATAATAAGCGCAATCAAAACCTGGCCTAAAAAGAACCTATGCATGTAAACAAGAAGACTTCCTTCGTCTGCGCCACCCTCTTTTAATTTTAAGAAAGAAAGTATAGCAACGATACCAATGGAAGTATATATAAGGCCGGTAGAAATACAACCGAACGTAGCGAGGTAATGAAAAAATGATTTTTTCTTTTTGCTACTCTTCATTGACAAACAGGTACATTAATGCAAAAGATACTGCTTCTAATTATTTCGTGATGCTAAAAGAGGCGACATCATACGACGAAGCCTATTTTTAGC
>MWYU01000035.1 GCA_002050375.1 Chitinophagales bacterium 62-2 | reverse complement strand
GCCTTTCAGTATGGTGTTGCATAAAGGCTGCCCACTGCTGCTGCAAACGGATACATTTAATTACAATCCTGTTGGCTACGCTTTCCTGATTATTATTTTGAATAACCTGTTTCTGTTTTTTCTTAATTATAAATAGAGAAAGCATATCCTAACGATTTTCAAATTTTAAATCTCTGTTTTCGATAGTTGACAAGCGTTCTATAAGAAAGCCATGAGGATTATTATCACTGCGTGATACATTGCGTAAAAAGCCTTCTGTAATTAAACTTCTTGATACAGTGCTGGTAGTTCTGATAATGCTTTGTGTAGCAAAGCAGCGGAAATGATAGGGGTAATTAGCGATGTCTATTGATACGCTGTCTACTTTAACTTCCTGGCTGATATTTCCAGCAATAACATTAGTATAATATCCGTTTTCTTTAAGATTGTCATATTCCCTTTTAGCTGAACCATCGGCGAGGTAAAGAGCTTTTATAATATTGGAGTGTATAACTTTATCATCAGGGTGCAGCGTAAAAAAGAATTGGTGAAAGGCTTTAACATGATCCCTTGCTTCTACTGCTATATTATCTTTCCTGTCTGACGAATAAGCCTCTAATGCTTTTCCATTAGCAAGAATATATACCTTGCTTTGCATCTCCGATACAAGCCGAAAGCTTTTATATACTGCGAAGCAGCTAAGCACAAGACTTCCAATAATAACGACGAGTGTAAAGCCGCGGATATGACGAAAGGCGGTATCTATATTTTTCATTTGTTTAAACATGGCAGATGTGATTTAGAAATTGCCTAATAGAATTATTTGCCTGAAATTTTATCCTCCATATAGCTGGACTTGCCGGAGGAACCTTCATTAAAGTAGCCGGAATTAGCTCCATGACTACTTATACTTCCACTCATTCTTCCTGCAGCATTTCCCAATGCATCTGCAACCATGCCTGTACTGCTTGAAACTGTGTTTACAGCACTTCTTGATGTACTGCTGAAAAGGCTGGTAACTTTTTGTATCATTGCACCACCACCGCCTGCATTAACAATATAATTTGCAACAGAAGGAACAGTGAAGTAACCCACTATACCAATGATCATAAACACCAGGTAAGCGGCATCTGTAGAGTTGAAGAAAGTATCTCCCGTATCCTGTACCTGGCCAATATCAACTGCCAGCATTTTCTCCTGGATTTTGCCAATGATTGAACCAAAAATATTGGCAACGGGCAACCAAAGGAATACATTTATATAGCGGGCAAGCCATACGGTAAGTGTGTGCTGAAAGCCGTCAAATACTGCGATACCAAAAACAAGCGGCCCTAAAATGGCAAGCACAATTAAGTTAAATACCCGGATAGTATTTATACAAAGCGCTGCCGCTTCATATAGAACTCTTAATACCTCACTCATCCACTCTTTAATAGAATTGCGGAAATTATAAGAGGCCTTAGACATAGCAAATTTTATATCATTCCCAATGCCTTCAAATGCGCCTTCATTGCTGCCTGTAGGATCATCAGGATGAGTGTACTTATACCATTTGTCCCTGTCACCGTTGCCGGCTTCGCCAACATACATTTTCCATGGATCAGATTGCTTAATTGCATCTTCCTTTTGTTTCAACAGCACCGCAATTGCATTATCTGAGTCTTTGACCATTACAGCCGTTGCAGTAACAACAGGCTTCATAACACCATTTATCATTGCCAATACCGAAGGAAAAATCATTACAGCAAAACCGAGAACAAAAGGCCGGAACAAAGGATAGAAATCAATAGGTTCTGCATTAGCAATATGACGCCATACACGGGAAGCGATATACCAGGTTGCAGCAAAACCTGCAATGCCTTGCCCTACACCAATAAGCTTGCTGCACAGAGGCATCATCTCATCATACAATTGGTCCAGCACCCCGTGCAGACTGTTCATGTCATCAGCAAAATCCTGCGCTTGCAATAGTTGAGGCAAGACCATTCCCACAGCTGTTATTATAACAGCTCTAATACACTTTGCCATATATAATTTGTTTAATTGGTTATACCATAAATTTTCCTCATTGTCACTGCATCATTTTTCTCCCTGGCTCTTTGTACAGCCAGTATGGTTGTATTGTTATTGAAATGCCGAAGGAACATTAGCTTGTCCTTCATGTCATTATAAATCCTGTCAATTGCCGCCAGCCGCTCGTCATCAGACATACGAAGATTGTTAGCTGTGACGACAATCGTTAATTCATCGAGGTTGTTTATGCTTATTTTGAAGAGGTTCATATATACTTTGCCTATGTATTCTATTTCATCCGGATTAAAATTGTTATCCTTTTTAAAGCGGTTAAATGCATTTTTGTATTCCTTCACAATTAATACCTGATCGTTGATAATATCGCCTATTCTTTTATACTTCCTCACTGCAGGACTTACTTCCATCAGTCCATCAAGAAATACTTTATGCAGTTTAAAATTTCCTTGCGACAAATCTTTGATAGTAGAATAGCCACTGCTAATGACCTCGTAACCTTTCTTCATATCGGAGAGTATCTGTTTGAACTGCGCCAGCTTTTCTACATTTAATAATAGCTGTTGTACTT
>MWYU01000363.1 GCA_002050375.1 Chitinophagales bacterium 62-2 | reverse complement strand
CTCTTTAGGTTTGCGGTACACGCAAGATGTACAGCCATATATAAGATACACCTTGCCGGATGGTAGAATTGACGATCAAAAAAACTCGTCTCTTAAATTTATTTTGCGTTTCAGGCTTATCAAATCATCTAAGTTTTGATTGCAGGGAAAAAATCAAGATTGAGCTTTTTACAGAAAATGGATATTAAGGCCGTCTTGTTTATGCTCTTAATAGCTCTTGATTTATCTTAAAAAATTTTAGGCCATACGTAAAAGGAAAAAGTCGCCAATCTTTGGGAAAAATAATAAGTGAAGTTGAAGTAGCATGAGTAAGATTTCTTAATTTCCCTTCTGTTAAGCTTAAAGTAATTCATATTGTTGCCTGCTTTTCAGATTTAATTTCTGCTAATATTACTGTTATAACTTTCAAAATTTATTAGATTGAAGCAGATCCTTTCATTGGTTTGTGTGATTGCTATGTTTTTTAACAATGCTTCCGTTTTTTGTCAATACGCTAACCTCGAATTTGTTGAGAACAAGGGACAGTGGGATCAAAAGATAAAATTTAAGGGTTTGTTGAATAACGGCGCCTTTTTTCTGCAGGAGAAAGGCTTTAAAGTTGTTCTAAGCCGCGATGAAGATTTGGATAAACTCACTGCATCCTTTCATGCTCAGCAAGGCAGTAAGAAAGAAACACTTCATAAACGTACATCCCCCGCTTCAAAAATATTTACACCTGCCCAGGTTGCAACTGATGAGCCAATAATAGTTCATTCACATGCATACGATGTTGAGTTTATAAATGCAGCTACCCCAACTATCACGCCCGATAAACCTCTTGATACTTACAGCAACTATTTTATTGGAAACGATCCTTCAGTATGGAAGTCTAATGTCAAAACTTTCCAGGCTGTAACTTATAATAATCTTTACCACGGCGTTGATGTACGATATTACACCAACAATGGCAAGCTTAAATACGATATTATAGTAAATCCGTCGGCCGACGTAAACCGCATTGCAATGCAGTACGACGGAGTAGAGGATTTGCAGGTGAAGAATGAACAATTGGTAATTAAAACATCCCTTGGCGAAACCCGTGAATTAGCCCCTTATGCTTATCAGGTTATAAACGGCGTAAAAAAAGAAGTTGTCTGCCGTTTTAAAGTAACCGGCAAAACAGTACAGTTTACCGTAAGTAATTATAATAGGAATGCAATACTTGTTATAGACCCTACGCTCATTTTTTCAACCTTTAGCGGAAGCACTGCCGATAACTGGGGCTATACCGCAACCTACGGAGCCGACGGAAGTTTTTACGCCGGCGGTATTGTTTTTGGCGCTGGTTTTCCAACAAGCCCGGGTGCTTTTCAAACCAGTTATGCAGGGGGAATAAACGAAGATAACAGTGGAGGATATGATATAGGGATAATGAAATTCTCTCCTAATGGTAGCAACCGTATTTATGCCACCTACATTGGCGGATCGGGAAATGAACAGCCGCATAGCTTAGTAGCAGACGGTGAGGGCAACCTTGTTATTGGGGGAAGAACTAGCTCAACCAACTTCCCAACCACCGGCCCGACGGTTGGCACCGGGGGAGATTATGATATTATTCTTACCAAGTTAAATGCTACAGGCTCTGCTATTATCGGCTCAAGGAAAATTGGCGGCACTGCCAAAGATGGTGTAAATATCCGTGCAAAATCTGCAAATCCGCGCGGTCCAGAGTCTATTCGTCGTAATTATGGTGACGACGCAAGAAGTGAGGTTGTCTTGGACGGTTCCGGCAACATTTACCTTGCCTCAAGTACCCAATCTCAAAACTTTCCTGTTACACCCGGCGCTTTTCAAACTACCTATGGCGGCGGCCGGCAGGATGGAGTATTGATAAAAGCAAGCCCCGACCTTAACAATATTATTTTCAGCAGTTTTCTCGGCGGTAATAATGATGATGCTGCTTTTGTATTAGCACTTAATCCTACCAATAGCAATTTGTATATCGGTGGAAATACAGTTAGTGCGAATTTGCCCGGCGATAAAACCGGTGTTGTAAATGCAACCTTTCAAGGCGGCGTTTGTGACGGCTTTGTTTCTATAATCAGCAACGATGGAAGCAGTTTAATTAAAACAAGTTATTTCGGAACCCCCGGTGATGATATGCTTTATGGAATCCAATTCGATAAATTCAGCTACCCCTACATTATGGGAACAACTACCGGATCGTGGCCTGTTTTTAATGCTGGCTTTTCCCAGCCGGGAGGAAAGCAATTTATTTCAAAGCTTAAGCCTGATCTTTCAGGTTACGAATATTCCACCATTTATGGAACTAATAATCCTTTTCCTAACCTTTCTCCAATAGCATTTTTAGTTGATAAATGTGAAAACGTGTACGTCTCCGGGTGGGGAGGTTCAATTGATATTGAACAAAAGTATCCAAACGCTGGTACTTCGGGCCTTACAGTTACTGCAGATGCAATACAAAAAAATACGGATGGTAGCGACTTTTACTTCTTTGTACTGGAAAAAAATGCTGCACGCCAGTTGTATGGAAGTTTCTTTGGTCAGTTTAGTACAAGTGGCGGCGGTAGTGGTGAAC
>MWYU01000186.1 GCA_002050375.1 Chitinophagales bacterium 62-2 | reverse complement strand
GCTATCATCGAACCAAGTAAGGTAATATCCGATCAATATGCAGCAACTGTTTTTACTTTAAAAGACGGCAGCACTATAACAGGAAGGCTTAAAAACGAAGAGAACGGCAAATATTATGTCTCCCTAAATCCATTTGCCCCGCAGACACTTCAGGTAATTTCAAAAAAAGATGTAACAAGCACTAAACCTTCAGATGTATCACTTATGTATCCGGGCACAATCAACAGGTTAAATAAAGAAGAACTGAAAGACTTGATGGCATACCTGGTGTCGGCGGCTAATAAGAACCACGATGTATATAAGCCGAACCCGAATAAATCAACAGCGGCATCTGGTAAGGCGGCATCAAAGTAATCGTGATTGCGAGGAGAAACGACTAAGCAATTTGCTCTATTATCAATCATTAGCTATAATCTTATCAGCAGATTGCTTCGTACCTCCCAATACGATGAATAAGTAGCATACAACTGATAGAAACAACTCTGTTAAATGGAACCCTGGCATAATAAAATATCTAATTCTGCCCAATTAGGGGGTATAGAAACAGCAGTACTCGACAATGGTGCAGGCCGGGGAACACGCATAGCATGGATAAATACCGGCTCAGGTCTTCGCTTTAAAGTAGTAATTGACCGGGCATTAGATATAGCGGAGGCCTTCTATAATAAACATAGTTTGGCATGGCTGAGTCATCTAGGTGTAACTGCACCTGAACCATTTTCAAATAAAGGATTAGACTGGCTTAAAACATTTGGGGGAGGATTGTTAACCACATGTGGTTTACATCACGTAGGTGGCCCCGAGGCTGATGGATTTGGAGAGCGCGGTTTACACGGACAAATAAGTAACCTTGCTGCAGAGGTGGAATCCATTATTCAACCTGACCCAATTAACGGCAAAATGGATATGAGCATTACAGGAAGAATGAAACAAAGCCAGGTGCTGGGTCCTAACCTCGAATTAAAACGAACCATATCTGCAACCCTTGGAAAGGCCTCGATAAGAATTCATGATGAAGTACTTAACAGGGGTAATATGCCGGCGCCCCACATGCTGCTTTATCATCTTAATTTCGGCTGGCCGTTGGTGGATGAAGGAACGGAAATAATATGGCAGGGTGAGTGGCAACCCAGGGAGGGTAACAGCAACAAGATATTTAGAGAAGGAAATAATTATCGTATCTGCCCGCCTCCGATAGATGAGCACGCCGGAGCAGGGGAGGAAGCAGCATTTATTGATATTTCATCTGATGGTGCCGGATGGTGTTGCTGCGGACTTCACAATCCTCAAATCGATGTAGCTGTTTCGTTACGGTTTAAGAAAAAACAGTTGCCTTGGTTAACCAATTGGCAGCATTGGGGTAAAGGTGAATATGTGACAGGGCTTGAGCCGGGTACAAATCCTCCAATAGGACAGGCAAAGGCAAGAGAGCAAAATGAACTCATTTTTTTACAACCTGGAGAAACCAGGACTTACGACCTGGAATTTGAGGTGCTGGAAAATAAAGGGGAAATCAATTCATTTCTAAAAAATAAAGTGTAGATCATCTAAAAATTAATTTTAATGGAAACAGCCGAAAAAATTAGCACAGCACAAAAAGCATTAGATCAGGGTAAGGGAATTTTACGTTTGGCACCCACCTGGGTACCGCGATCCTTTTGTGTTCCAGGGCGAAGAATAAAGTTACATCCTGACGATTATTATGTTCTCGGCGGACAGCGAGGTGGAATTGATGAACGCTGGCTGTCGTCAACAACGCCAGCCAAAAATGGTCCTTTAACAGGAGAAAACGAAGGCCTGAGTGCGGTTGTATTTAATGATGGAAATAAAGAAGTACAGATATTGTTGAAGGATGCAATAGACGAGCTTAAGGGCGAATTGATTGGACACCGCTTATGGAACGAGCATAAAAGCTGGCCTATGTACTCAAAGTTTTTTGATAATATGGGCCCATTACCTCATCATATCCATCACAACGATGAGAAGGCTGCATTAATTGGTCAATTGGGTAAGCCCGAAGCTTATTACTTTCCCCCTCAATTAAATAATCATGGTGGTGATTTCCCATATACTTTTTTTGGCATTGCACCAGGAACAACAAAAGAACAAATTCGTGAATGCCTCGTAAATTTTACTAAAGGCGATAATAAGATAACCAGCTACTCCCAGGCATTTCGTTTAGATCCCGGTACAGGTTGGGATGTTCCTCCGGGAATGCTTCATGCACCGGGTAGTATGTGTACTTATGAACCCCAAAAAGCTTCGGACGTATTTGCCATGTACCAATCATTGGTTAATGAAGCCATTATTCCCGAAGAATTATTATGGAACGGAACTCCGCCGGATAGAAAAGGCGATTATGACCAATTGATGGAGGTGATAGATTGGGAATTGAACACCAACCCTAATATCCTGGAAACCCGTTTCATGAGACCTAAACCGGTAGGTTCAATAGAAGAAATGCAGAAAGGGGGATATATAGAAAACTGGGTTTGTTACTTGTCTGATGCATTCAGTGCAAAGGAGCTTACCGTTCTCCCCGGAAAAACTGTGACCATTAAGGATAATGCAGCGTATGGATT
>MWYU01000400.1 GCA_002050375.1 Chitinophagales bacterium 62-2 | reverse complement strand
GTATTATTCAATTCCTAAAGAAGCTGCAAAGGAGATTAAAGATTACATAGCATTTTGGAAAGGGGTGAAAGTAGAGGCATAATTATACCCTGCTTAGAAGATGATTGAATAATTTAAGCCACGAAAAGCAGGATTAATAAAGTTATTTAAAATAGAGCCGAAACGATAAGAGACTGCCACACCAAGGTTATAATTATAGTTAGATTTTAGCTCCCGTGTTTTTACCAGTAATTCATCACGCGAGGCCGTTCCTTTTCTTAAAGCTATCTGATCGTGTATCAAGCCATAATTTCCCCAGATAGCAAAGTTCAAACCCTTAACAATCTTCCAGCTTACCGCGCCATTAAAATTTAAATTGTTTTTAGAAAAGTCACTCAAATAACTTGAATAAAAAATACCCATATTAATAGCGCCCCATGGTTTCGTAAACGACGCAATAACATTAGCGCTTTGCTGCAACTGCCATTCCTTCGTCTTGAAATAAACAGTAGTATCGTAATAATGGTAATTGGCGGGCCCTATTAAATATTGAAATACTATCCGTTCCGTATTAAATTTTGAATAGGGAAATATACTGTACTCTGCTTTCGGGCGAAGTTTATATGCTGCAAGAATATTAGAGTAAAGAGAATTAGAGTAAGAAGCTTCTGCTCCATACGCCCAATGTTTATCAATAACTCTTACAACGTCTAAACTACCATCGAGTCCCTGCCTTGTAAATTTTGTTTTGCTGGTACTGTCGATATAAGTATCAACGCTTTTGTTGAAAGCGAACTGTGCACCTATCTTCCATTTTTCTGTTTCCCTGTTAGCTGAAAAACTTGAGTTTAAAGATTCGTTCTTATAAGCTTCTGATCCGGAAAAACTACCAAAAGTTGAAATCTGGAAAACCCAGTAATTCCAGGGATCTTTCGTTTTTGATGTATCTTTTTTACTGCCTTCTTTTACAATGTAAGAGATATTTAACTCATCTGCTATTGTACTTTTAGCAACATATTTTACCAACCCTAACTTTAGATGTCTTACTAATTTTTTTCTTTGCTCATCTTCTGTACTTGTAGGGTCGTTAAAAAAAGTCAGCGTATCCGATATGCCTTGAAAAGATCGCAACCCAATAAAATTAAGTTGGGCTTTCAGTCCCCCTGCGTTACTATTTTAAGCGGTAACTAAAATGTGTACATCAGCATCCTGCCTGTCTCTAACAAAATCAACCATATTAATTTCCGATCTTATATAGTCCGAATTACAGATGTACGTTTGAGAACAATCTACAAACACTTTTACCCGGTCTAACTTGGGCTGCGGGAAAGCTTTTAAAGAGAAAATATTGCGGCAAGTAAGAAAAGCTTCTTCATAAGATCGTTCAATAGTAATAGTAATTCACCTCCAATAATTAGAACTACTTTCTGAACGATGCCCTATTATAATTTTTGCTATTCCATCTTTTTTGCCGGATCAAGCAACTGCGGAAACCAAATTCTAAAACGTGATTCTTCGCTGTACGTATTTCCTGCTGAAGCATAATCACAAAAGGTTAATGATACAGGTGTACCACTGGCTTCTGCCCTGTACGATCCTACCATGCAAAGCGTTTTAAAGCTCATCCAGATATTTTTATTATTGTTTGGTTCAACCATTTCTAATGGCACATAACCATCTTTTGTAAGCACCGGAGTTATGGTTTCATCCACATCAGCAACTCCTGTCATCCTGCTATCACGTGCCAGCACAATTGGCCCGCGAATAATTGCCTGGTAAGAGGGCGTACCTGCAATTTGTTCAATACGTCCACGCATATCGAGGGTTAAGGTAATTTTATCTCCTTGTTTCCATGCGTTAGTTACCTCGGCAAATTTACCCGCTTGTACGGTGTCAATATTTTTACCGTTCACTTGTAATGTTGTCTTACTACTCCATTGCGGTATTCTAATGTTCACGTTAAACGTTTCCGCCTTAGAGAGATTCGTTATTAAAGTTATAATTCCATTTATTGGATAATCTGTTTCCTGTACCAGTTCCAATGTTTGGCCTTTCGGTGTTTTAACTTTGTATGAACCCGCGTTGAAAAAGTTGACAACAAGACTTTCTTTTTGAGTCATAACCGTTGTAAGCGGCATAGTAAATAATCCTCTCGGTCCACTTGCAACACAACAATTAGTACCCATCTTGCACTGGTCTTCACCTTCATTTCTTATTCCAAGAATGGGTGAATACTTAGCCCAGCTTGAGCCGTCAGGCAGCATTGAACCAAGCAATGCATTATAAAAAGATTGTTCAATAGCGTCGGCATATTTTGTTTCACCCGTAAGCCTTAGCAATTGCTGACTTAATTTTATCCAGGTAGCGGTAACACATGTTTCCTGGTAATGTTTCGATACTAATGGTTGTAATTTTTTTCCGCCAAACCAAGCTTCCATACCCGATCCCGAACCAACAACATTTATCTCAGTGTTCCTTATATTTTCCCATACTTTTTCAACAGCAGTTCTATATGTTTCTTTGCCTGTTAACCTGTATAATTCAAGCAATCCTTCATAGCACGACATCATCTCGTAAGCCTTCTGACCCTGCTCGTATCCAAACCAATTC
>MWYU01000368.1 GCA_002050375.1 Chitinophagales bacterium 62-2 | reverse complement strand
ACTTAGATACCGGGTAAATCTTAACTTTTTTTGTTAGCTTCTTTAGCCGCTCCTGGTCTTCATAATACTTTTTTTAGGTATAGCCACGATATATAAACAATTTTTTCTTTAACAACTCACTTAAATAAACAACCACTAAAATTTCTTTTATGGGAAAGTCAACTAAAAACAACGAAGAGAATTTTGAAAGCCAACAAGAACCCGATTTACTGGAAGGATCGGGCTTTAAAAGACAATCCAGTCATGGAGATGAATGTGATGATTATTTAGAAAATGAGAACAATGATTTTGAGGGTGTTGGATTATGTGATCAGCTTCCAAGACCTTGGGGAAACAGTACAAAGTGGAGGGCAGCCGGTAGTTTAAGAACATTATTTCAACAGGTTAATTCACTTGCGGCTGGTCGGAACAAAATTAAAGATGGCACTATCGGTGATCTTGCACACCAACAGAGAAGCTCCGATCACAATCCCTGGGTATTAGACAAGGATAGTCACATGGGAATAGTTACCGCTGTCGATATTACCCATGACCCTGCCAATGGTTGTGACTGTAATATCCTTGCTAAAAGCCTTCAGGAAAATAAGGATAAAAGAATTAAATATGTTATTTGGAATAAGCAAATAATGAGTTCTACAGTAAGCCCGTGGACCTGGCGTCCCTACACAGGAGCAAATCCTCATAATAAACATCTTCATATTTCTGTTGGTTGCGAAAGAAGTGTGTGCGATTTAAATGATAACTGGAAAATTAAGATCAGTGAGAGTAATGTATAAGTTGCTTTAACTCATTGTTCTTGTTAGGACTCCTGTCTATTACATTTTATCCGGCACAAATCCTTTGCCTGCTGTTTAGATTTTTATTTAATAAATTAATTTACGCATGCCTCATGTAACCTTCATCCATGGAATATCGAACAAGCCTGAAGAAAAGAAACTTTTAAAAATATGGAATGATACCCTTGCTAATGACAGTTTTGCAAACTCTCTTGATTTAGGCGCGTCGGGAGTTAGTTCTTCTATGATTTATTGGGCAGATGTATTTTATGAAAAACCAAGTATAGAAGACAGTTTTGAAAGTGCCGCAGGTTTAGAAAGTATTGAAGAGGTGGCAGTAAAAGAGGAAGAGCCGGATATGTCGTGGAGAGAAAATATAAGAGGTGAAGAAAAAGAAATGGTTGATGCTCTTGCTGCTAAGTTAAGCTTCGATTTACTTGTTAATGATAGTTCTGCTCCCCCTAAAGAGGAAATGGGACGGACATTAGAACGTATTCCTCTTCCCTGGTTTGTTAAGAGGAGATTAATGAAGTGGCTGTTACGGGATGTTCATCATTATTTGTTCAATTCAAATTATAGTCCCAGGGTAGGAACAAGCTTTATAGTTCAGGATGAAATCCGGAGCCGCGTTATGAAGAAGTTGAATGAGGTAAATACAGATAAGCATATAGTAATAAGCCACAGTATGGGTACTATTATTATGTATGATTGTTTGAAGCGGATGCAGGATTGTCCGTCTATCGATGGGTTAATGACTATTGGAAGTCCATTAGGTATTGATGAAGTACAGGATAAATTGAAACCCGAATGGACAAGGAATAACGGCTTTCCCGAAAAGCTAAAAGGCCAATGGGTAAATGTGTATGACTCTTTAGATCCGGTTACAGGCTTTGACGGAAATATTGCAAATGATTACAAACAAAATTCGAATGAAGTTATTGAAGTAATAAATGAACAAAGTTGGGGAGCATGGAGACACAACATAACTAATTACTTAAGTGGACCTAAGTTAAGGTCTGCACTATCAAAAATGTTAGCATTATAATTTTATTGTTATGGCAAACGAACAATTCCTGAATGAGCTGCTTGAAAAGCTAAAAACTTTTGATAAGAAAGGAGCTGAAAGTGTATGTCAAAACCTTATAAATCATTTGTACTCAACCGGGGAAAAGTTTAAGGCAAAAGATGCTGAAAAAATTATGCAGCAATTGCGCAACAAGCGAATGTTTAAATTGATGCTGCAGGTAGGAGACGCCTTAATTCAAACCGGAAGGCAAACTTATAAAATTCGTAAGCTGTATGCACAAGCTCTTATCGATCAAAACATTTTAACTGCTGCAATCTCCATCCTTAATGAATTAATAGCTGATACAAACGCTGCTTCGTCTGAAGATACAAATGCTTTAGTAGAAAATTTTGAAGCAAAAGGCCTTATGGGACGGGTACATAAGCAGCTATATATAAATGCAGAACATCCGGGTGTTTCTCATAATGCCCAATTTATAAAAGATGCGGTAAATTATTATTTGGACGTTTATAAAAATGAGGTGCAGAAAAATACGTGGCATGGCATCAATGTAGTTGCGCTGCTTTTCAGGGCACAGAAAGATGGAATTGATACTTCAGAATTTCCGGATGCCAAAATGCTTGCAAGCGAAGTTCTTGAAACTATCGAAGCTAAGCATAACATGGAAGAAGCTAATGCCTGGGATTTTGCTACAGCAGGAGAAGCCTGCGTCGCATTAGATCGTCCGAATGAAGCTTTAGAATGGTTAAGCGGTTATGCACGAATGCCTTACTGCGATGCCTTTGAACTT
>MWYU01000343.1 GCA_002050375.1 Chitinophagales bacterium 62-2 | reverse complement strand
ATCATAAAACAACAGGAGCTGATATATCCATCGCTACTATACCTGTAGCAGAGCGTGAAGCAAGTGATTTTGGAATTTTAAAAGTTAACGAAAATTCCATGATCACTTCTTTTATAGAAAAGCCTAAAAAAGAATTGGTGGCAGATTGGAAAAGTGATACAGGTGCGGCAATGCAATCCAAAGGAAGGGATTATGTTGCTTCTATGGGTATTTATGTTTTCAGCCGCAAAATGTTATTCGACCTGCTGGAAGATGAAATGAAAGAGGCTACAGACTTTGGTAAAGAGATTATGCCACAAGCTATTGAAAAGTATAAAGTGGCAAGTTATCAATACGAAGGGTATTGGGAAGACATCGGACAAATATCTTCTTTCTTTGATGCCAACCTTGCTTTAACTGATGAAATTCCGCCGTTCAATCTTTTTGATAGCGATAATGCCGTGTATACCCGTCCACGTATGTTGCCACCTGCTAAAATAAGCGGAACAACGCTGGAAAGAACAATCATCGCCGAAGGTTCTATAATACATGCGAGCAGGGTGCAACATTGTGTCATCGGTATTCGTTCAAGAGTAGGAGAGGGAACAACGATTGTCAGCAGTTATTTGATGGGTAACGATTATTACGAAACCCTCATTGAAATGGAGGCAGACAAAACTAAAGGAATACCGAAAATAGGCATAGGAGAAAGATGCTATATTAAACATGCCATCATAGATAAAAATTGCAGAATAGGTAACGATGTAAGAATAGTAGGCGGAAATTTGCCCGATACAGAGCATGAATTGTACACTATAAAAAACAATATTGTAGTTGTAAAGAAAAATGCAATATTGCCGGATGGGTTTGTGATACAGTAGAAAGTAACAAAAGATGGGGTAAGTTACTTCCGCTATTAGTTACAGAATTAATTACAATTCTTTCCTTTGGCGGGCACCCATTCCCGGTTATATTTTTTCCAGGCATTACTGGTTGAGCCCGCTTTTTTAAAAGGCAGAACATCTTTTAAATAGTGTCCGATGAGAGTGCTATATCGTACAGTCATAACCCCGTTGTTATCTTCACCTTTGCATGAGCTAACCTTGTCCGGTGTACCTGCACCAGAGCCACATGAAATCAGTTTTCCTTCTGTATTGTAACAGCATTGCTGACCTGATTTACCTGCAGGAGTTTTTATAGCCGGATAAGAACGAAAACATTCTGTTGCACCTTTATGAAACTCTTTAAGATTGCCAATGTCTTTTGCCCAACCATCCTGAAGCTTAATACCATTTTTATCAGGATTATTACAAGGGCAATCAGGTAATGACTCGTACCAGGCTTTCTGCTCTTTGGGTAAAAAAAACCAAAGAGTAGCCCCCGCAATAAATAACAAGGCTGCTATTATTTTAATTTGTATACCCATGCTTTATCAGTTGGTTTCATGCTGCCGTTATAACCGCCCGTGATAAGAACTTTACCCTCTTTAAGAGTAGTGACAGTTGGATACATCCATGCCTCTTCCACACTGCCTCTAATTGTATGAAACTTCTGAGTCCGTGCATCAAACATTTCCACATATTTGCCATCACCCGCTATTATAATGTTTCCATTAGGTAATATATCAGCAGCATTTGTTATTTTGAATCTGCTATCTGTAAGTTTATTCTTCAACAATAAAAACGTATTGTTTTTCGGGTCAAAAAGCTCACAGGTATTATATCTGCCTCCGATGCTTTCAGCCTCGTTTGAACCCGCTATGATTAATACTCTACCATCTTGCAGCTTAACGGCTGCATGTTTATTCCGAACAGAATGAAGAGTTGCAGTTTGTGAAATAGTGTTTGTAGCAGGATCAAATAATTCGCATGTATTTAATACATCGCTTCTCCAGTTTGAGCTGCCACCTGCAATTAGCACTCTGCCATCATTTAATAAAGTAGCGGTATGCCCGGTTCTTGAAGTAATAAGGCTATTGATTTTACTAATACTATTTGCAGCAGGATCATAAATATCAAGGAACTGGTTTGATTTAACTCCACCATTAACTCCTCCTGCAAATAGCACTCTGCCATCTTTAAGTAGTGTAGCTGTATGTGCTGCCCGTGGTTCGGAAAGCAATCCATTTACCATTTCAAATTTTCGGGAATGAACATTGAATAATTCTGCTGTTCTTAAAAAACCTGCATTATTAAAACCACCTGTTATCAATACATTCCCATCTTTTAATAATGTAGCGGTATGCCCCGCTCTTTTAGTGCTCATTTCTGGTCCCGGAGAAAAAGAATTAGTTGCCGGGTTATAAAATTCTGTGGAGGAATTGTTTTCTTCAATGCCCTCCGCTTTTAAAATACCTCCGGTTAAAAAAACCCTTCCATCTTCTAATAATGTAGCGGCATGAGCAGAGCGCTTTACAATCATTACATGAATTTCTGACACAGAACCATAAGTACTATCCTGCAAAAAATATTGAAAAGGATAGACTATATATCCGGTTATTGTAAGCAATAACAAGCTTAGAATTATTTTATATTTCCTGTTCATGTTTTTAAGTTTCTAATTATTATTCTCTCTGTTTTTATGACGATATAGAAGCCCGTAGATAATAGCAATTG
>MWYU01000256.1 GCA_002050375.1 Chitinophagales bacterium 62-2 | reverse complement strand
TTTCCTGTGATGTTTTATCACTGGAAATTTGGAATAAAACAAGATTAGATAACAAGAGCCGTATGAAGCGAGAGTTTCAAGTACGGTTCCGTGAGCGGCTTGGGCTGAAATGCCCTTGCCTACTCGAGTGTGTCACGAATGAAAAGGATTAAAGTTCTTTTCAATGCTTTATAAGAGATGAGGGTAGACCCCTCATATACGCCTTGCGGGAGGAGTATATAAACTACTTCATGGTGCTGTAATCAAAAGTTATGGTATTGAGCGATGAAGAAAAGGCATCATAAAGGTGTCAGGTGAGTGTAAGAGAGCTGAACGAAAGTAAACCGATCGATGAAGTCTCGAAAGGCATACTTGTTGACGAAACTACAGATTTTCGAGTATCGGTAGGATAGACTGTAATGGACAAACCGCATACTGATTACAGGTCAACCGGGATTGAGACGGCAGGAATCTTACATAGGCTCTTGTAAGGAACGTGAGAAACTGCCACTACGATGTGCTGACATGCCTTACATATTAATGTAATTCAAGGTATCCTTCAGGGAGCCGATGCGTAGTGGAGTGGCGGACTGAATCGTAGTAGCGAAGAAGTTTCTGTAATGGAAATGGAGCGAAGGGTTCAGCTCATTCATTTGCACTAAGAAAGACAACATGGAGTAATCTATGGATGATCAAGTTTAGTTCAATTATGTGTAAGAATCTTCTTATGCTGAATGAGAAGAGCCGTGTGAGGTGAGAATCTCAAGCACGGTTCTGTGGAGGGCTTGGGCTGAAATGCCCTTGCCTATCCGACCTCTCCTTCATTAGCCCTTGTGCGTAAGGCAAGGGACCCTGGCATTCAAACAACATCATTCACTTTAGCTTAGCTCTTCATAATGTATCGGCACAAAGCCCTCCAATCTATTCTTCTCATAAAACCTGGCACTGCTGTGTTCATAATCCTCCCAATGTTGCACTAATTGCCACTTCCCACGCACGGGGTTTAAATGTAGGTAGCTTATCTTCTGTAGCAGAAATTGTCGATGATACACAGGTTTTGCATCAAAGCTGTCTTCAAATACTTTGTGAAGCTGTCCCTTTTTAATTTCATGTTGTGTAAGTCCCTCTTTCAATTGCAGTAGTATTTTATTATGGCCTTCATTTTTTAATCGCTTCACCAGTTCATATGCTATGAAACGTTTACCATTACTTATTAATTTGTTTAATGCATATTCATCATTAGGAAAAAACAAAATACAATGAACATGATTAGGCATAATAACGTATGCAGTCGTTTTTATGCTATGCTTATCCCTTATATAATTAAACCAGGTATACATTAAGTCGTATCCATTAATTAATTGAAACAAAGGCAGCCATTGGTGGCAAGTAAAAGTGATATAGTAAAGAGCAGGGCTATTACTGTGAGTTGTACGGTTAGACATTGTACAATTTACATAACATGAAGAAGTTTTTTCTTGCTACACTGCAGGGTCCCTTTTAGCTAACACACAAGGGCCAATAAAGGAGACCCCTGCAGGGACAAAGAGTAAATTTTCAACTAAAAATTGTTGGCATAGAAAATAAAATATTTTTCAACTTTTTGCATCTAAATCCTTTAAAACTAGCAAGAGGTTGCAGATGGCCACAATACCCCGGATAGTTGTGCATCCTACAAATTTCCTGCGTTTAGAATTCATTATTGACAGAATGATTTTTTTCAATCTTCAATTGCATTTCGGTGTGTATGATTTAACGCTGCAAAATGTTTTATGACGAAAAAACCTAACTATGCAACCAGGCGTTTTTTATAATTATTTATACCTGCTTAGGTCAACAGGTTCAAAAGAGGTAAATACATTATCAGGCAGTTTATTAAAGACCTGCACATCAGAAATTTTGCGTTCGCCCCTTATGCCGGAGAGCTTAATTTTACCATATGTACGGTAATCTTCCCACGAATGAACAAAATCAGGTTTCGGTTGATTTGCTACTTTATAATATGCCCACTGATCTATCAAATTAGTTTGATTATTTATCCAAACGTGAAACGCATTGTTGGGTGTAACGCCAACACCTTTGTAAGTCAGCCGCACCACATCAGCTTTAGCGCCTTTCAGTGTGGTATCTTCACCAATGTACTTAAGTGTTACACCAGGATCTTTCATTTTAAAAGGCATTACTAACCAATACGAATCATTGATCCAGATTTTGCGCCCGTCTTCCAGGTATTTTGCCAGGGAATCAGGATGCGTTACTTCAGCGCCATTTTTAAAAACTTTACCTTTTGAATTATTAATGTTTACTAAAATCCTGGTATCATTTTTTAAATTTTCTATCCTCACGTTGCCAGTATACTTATCCCAGGTTAGCCTGCGGTTACCAAAAAAATTCCACGTAATGTAATGAGTTGCATCCCAGTTCTTCTTACCTCCAATTGCCTTCATTACCTTGTCAGCTAACACTATTGCCTTAGCATCAGAATCTTTTTCATTAAAGACTTTCTCCTGAGAAATTACAGGAACATTAAATGCACATAAAAAAAGTATAACAGCAGTAATATTAAAAAAGGTGTGCCTTGATCTGATATTCATAATTTTTAATTTAGATGTTGAAATATAC
>MWYU01000314.1 GCA_002050375.1 Chitinophagales bacterium 62-2 | reverse complement strand
GGGTTGGCGTTACTACTATTGTAGATGCAGGAGGTGCTGGTTGGAAATCATTTGCAACGTTTAAGAAGAATATTATTGATAACGCCCAAACAAGGGTACTGTCCTTTTTAAACATTGTAGGTGAGGGAATGAGAGGCGGAGCTTATGAGCAAAATGCCAATGACATGGATCCTAAAATGGCAGCAATGATAGCAAGGCAAAACAGGGCTCTTATTGTAGGATTTAAGGTGGCCCATTACGAGGCAGGAGAATGGACAGCAGTTGACCGTGCAGTAGAAGCAGGGAAGCTTGCTAATCTTCCGGTTATTGTAGATTTTGGTGGCGATGATACACATGCCCCGCTTTCTATTGAAGAGCTTTTTTCGAAACATCTTCGTCCCGGTGATATTTATACACACGTCTTTACTGAATTAGACCGGAGAGACCCGGTGGTAGATTTAAAGACGAGGCAATTGCGACCGTTTGTAGTTGATGCCCAGAAAAGAGGAATTATTTTCGATGTAGGTTATGGCGGGGGAAGCTTTGACTTCAGGCAAGCGTTACCTGCACTTAAAAGCGGTTTTTATCCCAATACAATGTTTAGAAAGGACAGTACCCTTGTTTGGGAGTTATCAATAATATTCTTCTTAAACGTGGGAAATGATTTCCAGCCTGCACCTCCCGCATCTACAATAGTAGTAACGCCAACCCTAAATGTAAAACCATCAGGAGCAACGGCCACGAGGCCATTGCTTAAGTAATGATCAGGTTCAGTTCCGGCAAATACATGTCCGTGCATGTCGATTAACCCGGGCGTTACATACATACCTTTAGCATCTACTATCTGCCTGCCTTGTTTTGCATCAATATTTTTTGCAACCTGTGCAATTTTGCCTTCATTAATAGCAACATCCATTATGCCATCAATATTGTTTTTAGCGTCAATGACATGCCCACCCTTTATAACGATCGTATAAGTTTGAGACTTGATTTCTGAAGAAGCTAACAAAAGAAAAAAAGTAGAAAAAAGAAGACCCATTTTTATTTGCATACTCAATGTGGTATTTTAAACTATTATCATAAGTGGTACAAAACTTCTCACTTATTCACTTGCAACTATTTCAACTTGCTAACGGTAGAAACTTATGCAAAAGCTTTTGTCAGTTCTTCGTTAACGCGGCTGGCTACTATTTTTTCCTGTCCCGGCTTAAGCATAAAAACAGTAATGTTGATTGTGTTCGGCGCAGAACTCATCACTTCAATCGAAGGATTTCCTTTACGTAAATTCTCCTGCATTTCTTTGCTTGTCAATTTGACTACCGCAGGATCCCACATTATTTTTAATGCAGGCGTATGGTTCGCGATTGGAGGAACAGTCACTTCTGTAGTTATTCCTTTTGCTTTTTTCGCAGCATTTTCAATTACAGCAACCTGGCCTTCCCACATCTTCCATTCCTTATCATGATCCTGCTTTACATAACGGTCTAAAGCTGCATACATACCAAGAACTTCTTCTTTATTCACCTTCATTCCCCTGCCTATATTTCCGCCACGGGGTGGGGCACTAAGCCTGGCAGCAGCAATAAGATCTTTTTTACCTAACAGCAAACCTGCACTTTGAGGACCACGTATTGCTTTACCTCCTGATACACATACCAGGTCGAAACCCATGTCATTATACTTCCAAAGATTTTCAACGGGAGGTATATCTGCGGCTATATCTATCAATGTAGGGATATTATTCTTCTTTGCCACTTCAAGGAATTCTTTATGTTGAATTTTTCCTAAAAGCGAACTTTCATTTAAGAAATACATCAAGGCAGTTTTGCTATTGATAGCTTTCTGCAATTGCTCTATCGTTTCAACTTCAACCGGCTTGATACCGGTATTGGTAAGTGCATGTATGTAACCGTGGTTATGTCCTTTCTGTACGATTACTTCATTTTTTTCGAAACTTTCTACATTAGGTAATAAAGCAACTTTTTTTATATCCATACCTGTAAGAACGCCTGCAGTACCCAATACCAAAGCTGACCAACAGCCCGCGGTAACCAAAGCAGCTTCAGAGTGGCAAATGGCAGCAATTTTTTCTCCCACTTTATCCTGTACTTCATCGTACATGATAAATTCTTTTGAAGAAGTATTAATAGCATCTATCACTTCATCATGCATTAAAGAGGCAGTCATTGCGGTATAAGTACCCGCGGCATTAATAAAGGTTCGTAATCCTAGTTCCTTAATTAAGTCTCGTTTTGCCGACCTGGGAGCTGCAATCGCAGACTTAAAAGGGATACCCGTACTTATAATTGCGCCGCCTACAGGTGCAATGGAAAAATACTTGAGAAGTTCTCTGCGTTTCATAATTTGATTTATTTAATCTTTAAAAAGTATGCCCTCTTAGCATCAGGAAAAAGTACGACGAACCCGAACTATAGATTGATTAATAATGGCACTAAGTTTTAGAATGTAAGCAATAGTAACTATTCATAAATATAGAAGGGATTTTAGACACCCCGGCCTTATTGTGTAACTCAAGGTTTGTCCCACCATACTCTCGATAATAAGTTATCAGTTGTAGATTCAGAAAAGCCCTGTCTTTTTAATGCTTCGAGGTAGTTAGCC
>MWYU01000717.1 GCA_002050375.1 Chitinophagales bacterium 62-2 | reverse complement strand
ACCCATAATAATAAATAAAACGACATCAGTTTAACTGTATGTTTAAGTACTTAGACTTTTGCTCGTAAAAACATTAAAGACCACCCGCTTTGGTGGTCTTTAATGTTTAGGGAGAAATTACATTATTGTTTGACGAACTTACTTATTAAAGTTTCAGAACTACCTGAACTTATAGTTTTTAGCATATAACTACCTGCAGGGAGGTTAGCAATATTTAATGATAACGTATTATCTCCTGTAGATATATTTGAAGACTTTTGCATTACTACCTTACCAACAAAGTCGGTGACAATAATACTTATCTTATCGTTAGCAGGAGCGGTAATCAGCAGGTTCAATGAGGCTGATGCCGGATTAGGATAGAGACCGCTTAGTTGAAGACTTGAAGGCCTCTGACCTTTCAAACTAACAATATTTGTGTAGGTTTCGCTTCCGTCTTTATCAACTTGTTTTAATCTATAATGGTTATTATTTGTAAAAGGCTTTGCATCATCAAAAGAATAGCTTGCAGAAGCACCATTTCCCAGAGCAGCTTTTGAAGCTACAAAACCAATGCTGCTGAAATTAGTTCCGTCAATTGAACGTTGTATTTCAAAACCTTTGTTGTTTTGTTCGCTTGCAGTTGTCCATTTAAGAACGTTTTTAGATCCCTGTTGTTCCCCTGTAAACCGGGTAATACCAACGGGCAAAGAAGGTCCGGATAACGAAATAGTGAATGTGCCCGGATTATCTTCCTCCCAATCATAAATACGGATATAATACGTCTGTCCTGCCACTAAGTTGATTAGCGTAAGTCTTTCTCTCTCGCCTGCGAACGAAGTATCAATACATGACAGCAGTGTCAAACTGCCACATGTACCGGAATAAGCTGAAACGACAGCATCAAAAAAGGGATCGCCTGTAACTGTAATAGTGGCGCTTCCGTTTTGAACTGCTATGAACGAATACCATACATCATCGTCGGGAGTGCTTGGAGGATCGCCTGCTGAAGCCGGGCAAAGCGGGGCATTTGGCGAAGGAGTTGCATTAACGGTATAACCACTTACAACGCCGCTAAGTCCTGAAATTACAGTTGCAGCACCACAGGAATCATTTGATGGTGTAGGCGGAGCTACTCTGGTTGTAAATTTGGTAGCATTAGACTGACATGCAACGGAAGCAGTATCTGTACCTGAAACTGCCCTTACATAATAGTAATAAATTGTACTATAATCAGGTCTTAATTGTACAGAACTTTGCGTACCTGATGTAGTTCCTATATTTTCAAAAGTTACACCGTCTGAACTAAACATTATGGTATAACCGGTTGCACCAGCTACTGGGTTCCACGAAAGGGCGGTAGGCACTGCAACATTTGTAGCATTATTTGCAGGGGCAGTATTATTGGTACACGGTATAATTGTTTTTCTTGCCCATACAGAAAACGATGATCCGCAATTAGTGCGCACATAAAAATAGTTTACACTTGCAGGGGTTAGATTGGTAAGATTTACTGATGTTGCCGTTGTTGCTGTACCGGTTGCAGGAGGATTCGCAGAGGTTGAAACCGCATATTCATAACCTGCTGCACCGGCTACAGCATCCCATGAGAGTGTAGAGCCTGCAGATGTAACATTTGTTGCCTGCACATTAGCCGGGGCAATACAACCTACCGGCGTAAAAGTATATACCTGTCCGGTTGCGGGCTTAGCCGCAATATTATCTGTAGAAACAGTTGTACTGGCAGTTGGAGTTGCACCGGCATTACTTAAAGAAATAAAATTACCGCTTCCTATGCCGGCTGCAGTTATACCAATGGAAGCACCTAAGGAGGTATTTACAACTGGCGAAGTTTCCTGCTGGTAAATAAATTGAATGACATTAGAGGTTTCATTAAACATAACCTGGAATGAAATAACAGGCCCGGCAGAACCGCTATAATCCCAAACAACATTCGAGTACTGGACGGTAAACACCCTATTAGGTGCAGTGCCCGAAGTTGAATAACTTATATTATTAGCAGCAGCAACGTCCAAATCGTCCCATAGCGGAGCAATAACAGGCCTTGCTGAAGGAAGTACGATAGGACCTGTTGCAAGATCGTTTTCATAATAACCATTTGCGGGGGTAAAAGGTGTGCCGAAGGCAAGAAAGCCATTTGTATTTATATGAATAGTTGTGTAATCAGCACCGTTGTAATTAAAAGTGAAGCCTATAGGTATGTTATTAGCAAAACCTTCGTCAGTGGTGGATGCATCAGTAACTCCTGCATTTACCAAAGTAACAGCAGTGCCACCCGTTATAGGCGCATAAGTTCCACTCGAAGCAGAGAAAGTGTAATTTACCTGGGAAGAAACTTTTGTGAAGCAACAAAAAGCTAACACAAATAAGGACAGTAGAGTTTTGGTCATTGGAATTAATTTTATTGAAAATAGTATTTAAAATTAAAACTACACCAAAATGAAGCTGCCAATTTTGAGTGAACAGATTTTTTTTATAAACTACTTCTTTTGAGGATCTGGTGGAATGAATGTCATCAGCAATAGAACAACTGACAATACAAAAAGCAGATATATACCAGGTCGCTTTTCTGGGCAGTCACCCAGCTCGCACTGTGTGATTAATAGAAAATTACGAATTGACCAGGCAAGGTTGAAAGCACCAATAAACAGATTCATTCGCTTTGCCCATATTCGGGGTGTAATAAATAAAACAATAGCCATAGCACACAGGATAATATTCATTAAACCTGGATGACCAAAGTTTGTTTTATCTGCGCTCATACCCGTTACTGTAGTTTGAATAAAGGCAATATAAACCCAGGGCATAAAACAAACGGCCACAATAGCTAAAGCAGATATAACACCTATGTAATTTGAATATTTCATTGTTTTGAAAATAAAGAAAAGATTACAACAGCAACAGGATCAAAAATTTAAGGTAAACTTTCCCTCAACCCTTAACAAGAGAAGAAATTCATTCCTGACCATCCAAAAATCCGACAAATTTAAGTACAGACAATCTTTACTTTGGAGCAAAGACGATAAGTAACGCAAAAGCTTTTAAACCACAGAGCCACAACGATACGAAGGAGCACAAAGAAAGCCGGCTTTCCTAATAATCCCACTAATCCCATTAATCCCGGTTCAGACAATCCCATAATCCTAAAACCCGGTTCAGACAAACTTGTGTAAGAAAATCTAACAAACCCTCACCACCTCCATATTTAACAACTGCCCAAGCTTCGCAATTTTTGAACTGATATGACCAACACCAACTGCACAGTGATGAGCAGGGCCATAGCTATTCCAGTTGTTTACAAAGTTTCTGGCGCCTATCGGAAATTTATAACGACTGTTAGTGTTACCAATCTGAAGTATCGGACCTGCTACCGACTCTGCTTCTGCTACAAGCAACATTAGTTTACCACCAACCTTGTCTACTACCGATAAAAGTGTAACAGGGCCATTCTTTACAGACATCTCCACGGATAACCCTCTTCCAACCTTCCCATGATACACGTATAATGGACGAACCTTTGTTTTTCCCTCTGCCATCGCTATATGTCCCGGACCATCATGACCCATCAACACTACATCATCTTTAAAGTCCATGGCATAATATTCTGTGAATGATCCCCCTGCTCCAAAGCTGTCCATTATCTTCATTGCCTGTGCATTTTTAATTTCATATTCGCCAGCTACGGGAACACCATTAGCAGTAAGCAACGAATTACCGAGAATTATAGAAGCAATAGTATCTTCATTATCAGCATTACCGGTGCCTTTGTAATAATACGCCATCGAACCTAACTGGTATTGCTCTACCAATCTTTCCAAAGCAACAGAAGTTAGAGCAGCTTTTTCCAACTCTTCAACCGAACAATCTTTCTGCACATCAAAAGCTTCATAAAATAATTTTATACGATCTGTCACTTCTTTGTTAGTCACTTTTTTGCGGAGGCTTGCCAACTCTTCTACTTCAATCAATTCAATCTGTCCCCCGAAATGAGCATTTTGTTGGGTAAGGTCAGAATATATATCAAGCATACCGCTATAATAATGACCCATACAACCAAGACGATTATAAAACATGGTGTTGGCAACCCTGGCAGCTTCAACCCATTCTGTCACCTCATTCCAACATTCAGGATCATCATGCAACATCCCTGTTATCTGGTGAAACTTTATACCTGCACGATTAAAGACATTGGCGATTTCAGGAATAGGACAAGCAGAGCAATAGGCAAGCCATTCACCGGTCATCTTAGTACGGTTGGTCATTGCGTTGAAAGATGCATAATCAATAGCTGCTTCGGGTGCAAGATTTAATATAATGACAGGAACCTTTGCCCGCTGAACCACTGGCAAAACAGTTGAGGATAACGCATAAGTGGTAACATATAAAAAGATAAGATCAACATCTTGTTGGCGGAACATACGACCAGCTTCAAAGGCTTTATCTGCAGTATCTACAAGCCCCGCATTAATGATATTAGGATGTATGTTAGACAACTTATCCTGCACCAGGCTCAAATATCCTTCAAGCCTGTTTTTCAATCCTTCAAACTGATCCCAATAAGTATCGAGGCCAATACCGAACAAACCTATTTTTAAAGAAAATTTATTTTGCCTGTCATTTTTACCCCTGATTTTCGAAAGACTATTTTCTTTATACATAAAACTTGCGTTTATTATCGAACTGTAGAATTATAATCACCAGAGCCCACTATAATTAATATGCAGAGACGGAGGGATTTCATAAAGAGATATTGTATGTTTTAAAATTAAAGGATATAAGGCGAACCGTAAAAAGTAGACAGGTTTTTTACTGGTTGAAAGTAGCAGCGTGACTGCGAATTGTAATGCCATTACTAACAGCAACTAAGTAACCTAACAAAAAGAATCCATGACCTTAAAAAAGAGATGGTACAATATTTTTGCAATAAGTTCATGTTATCTAATTATTAAGAATTACGCGGGTAACAAAAGCTCGCTTCTTAAATTTACTTTTGCAAAAATCTACAATTATGGGAATAAATTCAATCGGAAAACTGTTCATGCCAAAAAACAAGGTTTTTTACGACTTATTTGAAGAAGTTGCAGTAACCGTGTTTACAATGGGGGGCGTTTTGAAACAATTGGTGAATGAGCCTGATTTTGATAAAAGGGCATCGTTAACAACACAATTGGAGGACTTAGAACACAGGAACGATAATACTACCCATAAAATCTTTACTGAACTTGGAAGAAACTTTATTACACCCTTCGACCGCGAGGATATACATACTCTTGCATCAGCCTTAGATGATATTGCTGACTATATATATTCGTGTGCAAAGAAAATTAGCTTTTACCGCGTTAACCCCAATGATCCGGGCATACAAAAAATGGCTGAATTAATAGAGCAGGGAACTATATATATACAAAGTGCAGTGAATGAGCTACGAAACATGACCAATTTGAGAAAGATAACTGAATGTTTGGTAAGAGTTAATGATATAGAGAACCAGGCAGATGATATTTTCGATCTTAGCATCGAAAAATTATTTAATAACGTGAACGACTTTAAAGAGGTTATTAAAAGAAGGGAGATTTACCAGGTTATGGAATTTGCAACAGATAAATGTGAAGATGCAGCTAACGTAATTGAATCAATTACCATCAAGTACGCTTAACTACATTGGTTTTGTTGTTTCCAATTTCTAAAATTAAAATATGGTTCCCTTATTAATTGTAATTATTGCTTTCGCTTTTATTTTTGATTATATAAATGGCTTTCATGATGCTGCAAATAGTATTGCCACCATTGTTTCCACTAAAGTATTAAATCCATTTCAGGCAGTATTGTGGGCAGCCTTTTTCAATTTTGCCGCCTTCTTTATTTCAAAATATATTATCGGAGGATTTGGTATAGCTAATACCATTGCAAAAAGTGTAAATATCCAGCAAGGCGACCCTCTTGCTATGTATGTAATACTAGCGGGATTGCTTGCGGCAATAATATGGAACCTAATCACCTGGTGGTTTGGCATCCCTTCCAGTTCTTCCCATGCATTAATTGGCGGATTGATTGGAGCCGCGGTAGCGCACTATCGGTCTTTTGGTGCGATCGTAGCAAGTAAAGTTATTCCAACGATAAGCTTTATTATACTTGCTCCTTTAATCGGGATGATCATTTCATTTTTTTTAACTGTACTTATTGTACATATAAGTAAACGTGCTAATCCATACAAGGCAGAAAGATGGTTTAAACGTTTACAGTTAGTTTCTTCAGCGCTATTTAGTATTGGCCATGGCGGTAACGATGCACAAAAAGTAATGGGGATTATAGGGGCTGCCATGGTTGCCAGTCACTATATTCCCAGCCTTGATAACATACCTGACTGGGTGCCTATATCGTGCTTTGTTGCTATTGGTTTAGGAACTATGAGTGGCGGATGGAAAATAGTAAAAACAATGGGAACCCGTATAACAAAAGTTACACCACTCGAAGGTGTGGCAGCAGAAACAGCCGGAGCTATAACGCTATTTCTTACCGAACATTTTAAGATACCTGTAAGTACTACGCATACAATTACCGGTTCAATTATAGGCGTTGGCGCAACCAAACGTTTATCTGCCGTTCGGTGGGGCGTTACTATCAATCTTTTATGGGCCTGGATACTTACAATACCAATAAGCGCATTAATGGCCGCCCTTTTATTTTACTTCCTAAGAATTTTTGCGTAATTATTTTTCCTGTTTAAACCATTCATTTATTTTATTTTGCAACCCTAAACGCTACAACGCCGATTTATGAATAAAATTCTGATTACAGGAGGTTGCGGTTATATTGGCTCTCATACAATTGTTGACCTTATCGAAAATGGTTACGAAGTTCTATCAGTCGATGACAATTCGAGAAGCACAAATTACCTTTTAGACGGAATCG
Organism: Chitinophagales bacterium 62-2; assembly: GCA_002050375.1. Classification (GTDB taxonomy): domain Bacteria; phylum Bacteroidota; class Bacteroidia; order Chitinophagales; family Chitinophagaceae; genus Segetibacter. The sequence continues at coordinate 11,559 of MWYU01000717.1, read as the reverse complement.
AAAAAATTACCGGCAAAAAAGTTAAAAATTATAAGGTTGATCTTAAAGATTATAATGATACCCGCGCGATTTTTGAGGAGAACGAAGATATTGCAGGCATTATTCATTTCGCTGCTTATAAGGCTGTTGGAGAATCAGTGCAGGAACCTTTGATGTATTACGAGAATAACCTGCTTTCATTGATTAATTTATTAAAATGTGTGCAGGAATTCGAAGTACCTCATTTTGTATTTTCTTCTTCATGTACCGTTTATGGAAGTCCCGATACAATTCCTGTTACCGAAGGGTCTCCTATTAAAAAAGCAGAATCGCCATATGGTTCTACCAAACAAATGGGCGAGGAAATGATAATGAACGTAGTGAAGGTTATCGACGCAAAAGCAATCTTATTAAGATATTTTAACCCTGTGGGTTCACATCCTTCCGGTTTAATTGGCGAGCTTCCTTTAGGTAAACCTGCAAACCTGGTACCTGCAATTACACAAACTGCTATCGGAAAAATACCTTCCATGCAAGTATGGGGCACAGATTATGATACCCGCGACGGCAGTTGTATTCGCGATTACATTCATGTATCAGATATTGCACATGCCCATACTTTAGCACTGCAATATTTAATTAAGAATAGAAACAAAACAAATTGCGATATATTTAATTTAGGAACGGGAAACGGGGTTACAGTTCTTGAAGCTATAAAAGCTTTTGAAGAAGTTAGTGGTACCAAATTAAATTACAAAGTAGGTCCACCGCGTGAGGGTGATGTCGTAGCAATCTATGCTAATAACAATCTTGCCCGCACTTCTTTAAACTGGGAAATTAGATATAATCTTAAAGAAATGATGAAAACCGCATGGGCATGGGAATTAAGAATTAAACAGGATGAACAAATATTAAAAAACCAACAATATCTATACAACTAATCGTCCTAACTCTACTCTTAAATGTAATACAGGCATATTGTACTTTTATTTGCCACTGTGTTGGTGCTTTAGCAAACTATAAGTCAATGTGGATGATTATTAATTTTTATTGAAAATCCAGTTACATGAGTTTGGACGACAAGGAATTATTACATCTTTTCAAACAACCTGCTGAAAAGGAAAAAGCCTTCACTTCTATAATAAAAAAGTACCAGGAACGTTTGTATTGGCATATCAGAAGATTGGTTATTACCCACGAAGATGCGAATGATGTTTTGCAAAACCTTTTTATAAAGGTTTGGAATGCCCTTGAAAATTTTAGAGAAGATAGCCAGCTGTATACGTGGCTTTACCGCATTGCAACGAATGAATCCCTTACATTTTTAGATCAGCAAAAAAGACGAACTTCGGTGAGTTTCACTGATGTGGAAACGAGCCTTAGCAATAAAATTAAAGCAGATGAAGGGTTTGATGCAAATAAACTGGAATGGAAACTTCAATTAGGTATTCAGCGGTTGCCGGAGAAGCAGAGAATCGTTTTTAACTTACGGTATTACGATGAAATGCCTTACGAAGAAATGAGCCGGGTTTTAGAAACAAGCGAAGGAGCATTAAAAGCAAGTTATCATCATGCTGCAAAAAAAATAGAAGATTTTATATTAAACCATTGAAATTCAATTTAACGATTAAACTTTTAGCAGTCAATTCGTGTCACATAAAAGATGAAAATGGATAATTTAAATATTATACTAACTGAATTGAGGGAAATAAGTCCATTACTTGCAGAAATTAAAAATATAAATATATTCTCCGTACCTCCTTCTTATTTCAATAATCTTGCCGAAGATATTATTCAGAACATAAATCAAGTTTATACACGGGTTAATAATTTCTCTTCTGTTACCCCTTATAAAGTTGAAGAAAGGTATTTTGACAATCTTTCAAATAGTATTTTAATTAAGATCAGGAATCAGAAAAAAGAATCAAGCGAGGTTGTAGATGAACTAAACTCGATTGCACCTTTATTAAATACAATAAATAAAGCACCTTTATTTTCTGTACCACAAGGCTATTTCAAAAATTTAAACGTTTCGAATAAAAGCTTAATAAGGCCTAAGGAAAAGTTTTTTGTCAAAAAAATTGCGCGGTACGCAGTAGCGGCTGTTATTACAGCCTTAATAGGCGTGGCGATTTATGTTATAACAGGAGAAGCTGATAAAAGGTCTGGAGTACAAGCCGTCAACGTAAAGTCTGCAGTTAAAAATTTAAGGGATGACGAAATAATTGGATTTTTAAGAAGTCACTCCCTAAGTAATACTGGAAATGTTTCTTCTCAAAAAAAATCTCCTGCTCCCAAATTTTACGAGTCTCTCAAACAGATGACCGATGAAGAGATTCAACAATATTTACAGGATAACATAGAACCTGGAGAAATAGAAGTAGATATTTAAAGGATTAGACATGAAAAAAAAATTGATTTTATTATTGGTATTTTGTATAAACATTACTTACATTTGTTTTGCACAACCTGCAGACGCGGGGGCAAAAAAGGTTGAAGAGATACAGAAGGCATATTTAACTGAAGAATTATCCCTAACTCCTGAAGAAAGCACTAAATTTATCCCTATATATAACACTTACCGAGAAGAGTTAAAAAATATAAAGAAAGAAAAGGGAAACGACGAAATAGAGTACGCAGAACAGGTATTAACAATACGAAAAAAATATAGAGTACAATTTAAAGAAGTACTAGGCACTGATGATCGTGTAAATAAAATCTTTGTAGCAGAGAAGAATTTTAAAAAGATTTTGGAAGAAGAACTCGATAAGAGAAAACGTAACGATCAGGAGAAACCAGCATCAGGAGGCACTTGAACAAGTATTATTATTTCACCTTATTTTAAACTAGGTGTTTTTCATAGGTTAGCAACGGCCAGCTCTTTTTAGGGCAGGCCATTTTTTTATCCGCAATATTTTTTAGAGTTTCTTCAACAGCCCAATCAAATTAAAATAACTTCAACTTTATTGTTGTTTTCAGGAAGTTAGAATTTGTTTTCCGGGAAAATATTTGGTGAAGACCAGAAGGGGGTTTTTATATCATGATAAAACAAAAAAGTCCATTGTTGCTCCTGGCCTTCCTTCCACCATTTTTGTCTTAACTCCATACATCTCTTTCCGTCAAAATCGTATTTAGCCACAAACCTACTTTTCATTTGCTGCAGTTGTGGCGCTACATCTCCACCAAAAAAAATAATCTCTTCATTTTCCCTTATCCAAAAAACCTGGTGATAAGGGCAATGCCCTCCGGTTAACTCATAAGTGATGTAATTATCAATATGACCCCTATCTTGTTCTAATAGTACTACGTTCGGATGACTTGTCAGAACTTCAACTTCCTCTGGCAGGTAACTCGGAAATCCTTGCTTTAAAGCGTAATCTACTTCTCTCTTTTGTATAAAATATTTAGCATTAGGAAAAGAAACAGAATAGTGTCCCAGTTTATCTGTTATGCTCACCCCACCACCATGATCTTTGTGTAAATGAGTGATTAATACCTTTGTGACTTTTGTAAAATCAAGTTGATTGGCTTTAAGATTCTGATAAATCTGCAATTCTCCCTTTTGAATAAAACCAAGGCCCGTATCTAACAATAGAACATCTTTTGAAGTTACTATAACAAACGGCTGTATCTCTACTAATAAACTGCCTCCGGGACGGTTTTGCAAATTATCCATTCCTGACTCAAAGGGAACAAATAACTTGGTTTTATCTACAGAAAATGCGCCTTCACTTAATGGAATTATTTTCATATAACCAACCTGTTTATCTTTTATAATCTGTTATCGCAATACTATGTGCCGATCGGCATCTAACCTTATTAGAATAAATAATAAGATTGTAAAGGTAAGTAAAGAAGAACCCCCATAGCTGATTAAGGGTAACGGTATGCCGATAACAGGTGCTAAACCTATCGTCATACAAATATTAATACCTATGTGAAAAAAGAAAATGCTTGCCACCCCGTAAGAATAAACTCTGCTAAAAGTACTTCTTTGCCTTTCGGCAATTACAACGATTCTAAATAACATTATCGCATATAAACTAAGAAATACAAAACTTCCAACAAAACCAAATCCTTCGCCTATAGTACAAAATATAAAATCGGTACGTTGCTCCGGCACAAAGTCGTAACGTGTCTGTGTCCCCTTTAAATATCCTTTGCCCAGCACTCCCCCCGAACCTATTGCAATTTTAGATTGGATAACATTATACTCACTCTGGTTCTGGCTTTTGCCTCTATTCTTAACTTTCAGCTTTTCAAGTTCTGCTTGCTCCTCAGGGTTTTGAGGTATGTAAAGTTTACCAACAAGACTGTATATTCTATCCCTTTGATAAGGTTTCATAACATGATTAATACCGTAAGGAATAACTACAGACGACATAACACTGGCAAAAGCCCAGATGGCAACAATTGACCATAAAAACAATGGGTTTCTTTTATACTGATTACGGGTAAGAAGAATAGCAACAATTGCGATGATGCCATAAGCTATAAAAAGTGTGGTTGGAGAAAATATAAGCGATAAGACTAATATTACTCCTACTGAAGCTCCCATAATTAGTATAAATGGAGGCAAACCCTCGCGATACATAGCTAAGAAAAAAGAAAAATAAACAAGAGCTAACCCTGTTTCGTTTTGTGCAATAGTAATTGCCGCAGGAAGCAATGCGATTACCCCGGCAATGACCTGCGAAGAAGTCCTGTTAAAATCAATTTCCTGGCGGCTGATATATTTTGCAAGGGCCAGGCAAGTAAAAACTTTACTTAACTCTGAAGGCTGCAACCTGAAACCGCCTAAAACAAGCCACGACTTTGATCCTTTAACTTCAGTTCCGGCAAACAATGCTGCAATGCAAAGCAAAATTCCTAAACCATATAAAAGGTTAGCCGTTGCAGTAAAAAGTTTACTGTCTGTTAATAGTATAAAGACTGCCAACACACTGCAAACACAAACCCATAAAATCTGCTTTCCATAATCTTTCGATTGGTTAAGAACAGGCTGAAAAATGCTATCTCCTTCCTGATATTCATTTGCAAAAATCATCATTACGCCAATAATAACGAGGGTAGTATATAGCCACACAATCATCCAGTCTATCCCTTTAGATATCGTACTATCATTATTCACTGCTTCAGGCTGTCTTTTTTATTCTTTTCATCCTCAGGTAAGATAATCGGTGATCTTTCAATGCTAAGCTCACCGCTGTCTTTTCGGTTAGGTTCAGCTTCAGGATCGAAGGTTGTTTTTTTAGGAACTACTACAGCAGGTGGTTCAACAGGTGGCACAATTACATCAAGAGCTTTCATCAGCTTAGCCTGGCGTATGGAGTCTTTTACGTAATACCAGTGCTTTATTGCTGAAGGTATAAGATCGGCTTTGGAAATTCTTTCAACCTCGGCCATTCTTCTTTCAGCAATGGTATCTTTTAAATACTTCTCCATCATTAGCGAAGCTATAGGGGCAGCCCAGGTTGAACCATAACCTGAATTTTCTACCACTACTGCAATGGCAATTTGGGGATTTTCACGCGGGGCAAAGCATACAAACAAAGAGTGGTTTTTTCCATGAGGGTTTTGGGCCGTTCCGGTTTTACCACAAATATTTATCCCAGGTATCATTGCATTTTGGGCTGTACCACTTGTAATCACATCCTGCATACCTAACTGAACAGCATTGTAGGCATCATCAGAAATGTGTGTAACCTCATGCTTTCGCCTGTACTTTCCCAAAAACAGTGTATCATCTATTCTTTCGCTCTGTATACTATCTATAAAATGAGGCGTATAATAATAACCTTTATTCGCAATTATACACATAACATTAGCTAGTTGTAAAGGCGTAGCTGTCATTCTATCCTGACCAATACCGAGCGTAAGAATATTACAACTTCTCCATCTGCGTGCGCCAAAGTCTTTATTATAACGGCTTGTATCTGGAATACTCGCGTAGTCTTCGCTGGGTAAATCTACCCCCAGGCGTACCCCCATTCCAAAACTATTCATATACTCTTTCCATTTTAAATATCCCCCTGTAGTATTACTGTAAGCAGGATTATCGATGGCCATTCTGAAAATATGGCAGAAATAAGAGTTACAGGAATTAGCTAAAGCTAAGCGAAGAGTTGCAGCATGCCCCCTGCTGGCATGAGTACATTTAACCGGTCTACCGCATGCGTAGTATCCTCCCCAACATCCGTATCCATAGGCGGGGGTTATTAATCCTTCGTCTAAAGCAACCAAAGCTCCAAGGGGTTTAAAGGTAGAACCTGGCGGATATTGACCTTTAATTGCGCGATTGTATAAAGGCCTTGCAGTGTCAAGAGCCATGCGCCCCCAATTCTTTCTAAACTGTACTCCGGCGAGAAGGTTCGGGTCGTAACCGGGACCGGAAGCCATTGCAAGAATACCTCCTGTTTTTGGATTTATAGCAACTACTCCCCCAATCTTGTTCGTCATCAGCTTTTCAGCAAGCTGCTGCAAAACAACATCAACACTCGAATATAGATTGCGTCCTGCTACAGGGAGAGTATCATAATTTCCTTTATCAAAACTGCCCTGTATCCGGTTTTTATTGTCCTTGATTAAAAAACGTATCCCCCTTTGCCCCATTAACACTTTTTCATAAGAAGCTTCTAACCCGCTACGTCCTGCATAATCTCCCATTTGATAGAAGTAGCCAGATTTGCGAATGATAGCAGTATCCACTTCGGCTACATATCCTAAAATATGGGCGGCACATTTAAAAGGGTAAGAACGAACAGGCCTTTCATTAAGGTCGAAACCCGGAAATTTGTACATATTCTCATCTAACTGAGCCTGCAATTGCGGAGAAACCAAAGGCTCGAAAACACTCGGCCTGTATCGTCCATTTTTTATTATAGAAGTTACCATCCTCTTTCTGAACTCGGCCGTATCAATGTTAAGGATGCGGCAAAGAGTCGTGGTATCTATTCCTTTAATTTGAAAAGGAGTTACTACCAGGTCGAAACGTGCAACATTATCGAGTATCGGTTTTTTATTTCGGTCGTAAATAATACCACGACTTGGATAAACGATTTTTTTTGTAATAGCATTATCTTTTGCAAGCTTCGTGTATTTGCTTGGCAGGATCTGAAGATGAAATAGCTGGCCGATAATGACCAGAAAAACAACAATAAAAATAGTTTGGATGACCCTTTGTCGGGCTTGATTTAATACCGGCATATAGCCTAAACTTATTTAAAGAATGTACGCAAATATTAATACAAAAATGGGATTTGTTTAAAGATGATAAGTTTCTTTCTGCGGTTATTAATCATAAGAATTGTTAAGAACTGTAATAATAAGCCAAAGACAAGTCATTTGTATAGAAACAGATAAACTTGGATCTACAAGAATGGTTATGCGTTACTATGTTTTTCGTAATCTTAATTGCAAAGAAGTAATTACAACCCACTGTCTGTTATAGCTTTTCATAAATAACTGCAGCACCCTGCCCCACTCCTACACACATTGTTGCTAATCCATATCGAACATTTCTTCTTTTCATTTCATATAAAAGCGTTGCAGAAATACGAACGCCGCTGCAACCTAACGGATGGCCTATGGCAATGGATCCACCGTTAACATTTAGTATATCAGTATTTATATTTAATTCTCTAATACAAGCTAATGATTGTGAAGCAAACGCCTCATTCATCTCTATCAAATCAATATCATTAATAGTTAAGCCTGCGCGTTGCAAAGCTTTTTTTGTTGCCGGCACAGGTCCCATTCCCATTATTGAAGGATCAACGCCTGCAATTGCCATACTTACTATTTTAGCTATAGGTTTTAATCCGTACCTCGTTACTGCCTCTTCACTTGCAAGCAACATGGCTGCTGCTCCATCATTAATTCCCGAAGAGTTACCTGCTGTTACAGTTCCATCTTTTATAAAAGCAGGCTTTAATGAAGCTAATTTCTCCATGGAAGTTCGCCGTGGGTGCTCATCGTCCTGAAAAATAATTAGCTCATTATTTTCCCTGGTTTGGACCGGAAAAACTTCGTGTTGCCATTTACCAGCTTCATGTGCTGCAAAATATTTTTGCTGCGATGCTGCTGCAAATGCATCCTGCTCTTCGCGGCTTATATTGTATTGCTTTGCCACATTCTCTGCTGTTTCACCCATATTATAAGGATAGAACTTTTCAGCAAGATTTTTATTTACAAACCTCCACCCGATCGAAGTATCGAACATTTCTACTTTTCTGCTCCAGGGTTCCTGGTTTTTTGCTATTACAAAAGGTGCCCTTGTCATACTTTCAACACCTCCCGCAATATAAATTTCCCCATCACCGCACATAATTGCCCGCGCACTATCCATCACCGCCTGAAGCCCTGAAGCGCATAAACGATTGACCGTAATTCCCCCAATTGTTAAAGGCAACCCTGCAAGTAAAACTGCCATCCGGGCTACATTCCTGTTATCTTCACCGGCCTGGTTAGCAGCCCCTGCAATTACATCTTCAATGGCATTTACATCTACCTTGGGATTGCGTCGAATCAACTCTGCTATCACTAACGCCAATAAATCATCCGGCCTTACTGAACTTAACTTTCCACCAAGGCGGCCAATAGGCGTTCGAATCACGTCTATAATATAACTTGTTCTCATACAGCTTAGACAATACTATGATTGTAATTATGCGAGCATTGAATTGATATCGTAACTTTTAACCCCGTAATAATTCATGATCGTACTGAAAAACTACCAAATTCTTTGGATGCCATAAGCGTCAAAAATACCATCAGAACTTATAACAGCAATATTTTCGATAATTGATTGAGCGATAAGCAACCTGTCAAAAGGATCGCGATGATGAAGTGGTAGCTGTTGAGTTTGATAGATATGGGTAAAGAAATATCAAGCAATTGAAAACTATAATCGGTTTGAAAATTATTAATAAATAAAGACAAATTTTGTTTTAATGTAAGTTTTCCTGTCTTTATTTTAATAGTCATTTCCCATAGCGATGCTTTACTAAAAAACACGTTGCTTTCTGCTAAAATTTCATTTCTAACTTCGGTGGTAATACTTGCAGGCCTCTCTTCGAGCCAGATAATAATAATTTGCGTGTCCAACAATAGAGGCATTACATATAATCTTTAAAATCTTCAGGGGTATCATTAAAATTCTCAGCCATCCATATTTCCCCTTTCAAACGACCTAAGTTTCTCTTCCTTTTTTCAGCAATATTTTCCATTTCATCTCCTCCGTATTTGTACAGCAGGTAATCAATAAAATCCTCCACTTCCTTTTGTTTGTCCGCGGGTAGCTGCTTTACCTTTTCAAGCAGATTGGTACTCATATTACTTTCCTTTTCTCAAAATTACTTATTTACTTGTTATTGCGGTATTATTGGCCCACAGCCCACACAGCATCATTCTTGAGAAAACTTTAATTTATAATTCCCGCGTCAGGCAGAGATGTTTTTATCTTTGTACAATGAAATCAGGAGCGCCAAATATCAGGCATTTAAGTTTAGAAGAACTTATTAACTATTTTGAACAATTAGGTGAAAAAAAATTCAGGGCAAAGCAGGTATATGAGTGGATCTGGAAGAATGGCGCATCGGGCTTTGAAGCAATGTCTAACCTGAGCAAAGAACTAAGAGCTAAGCTTACCGAACATTTTTCTTTTCCTGCATTACAAATTGAAACAACACAATACAGTGCAGATGGTACTATAAAAAGCCGTTTTAAAACTATCGATAATCATTTGGTGGAAGGTGTTCTTATACCAACAGAAACCCGTCTTACTGCATGTGTTTCTTCGCAAATTGGTTGCAGCTTAAGCTGTAAGTTTTGCGCTACAGGTTATATGGATCGTCAACGCAACCTGGATTTTGATGAGATATATGATGAGGTGATTTTAATTAATCAACAGGCAGAAAGAGTACATAATAAGAAGCTTCGAAACATTGTCTTCATGGGAATGGGCGAACCTCTATTAAACTATAAAAATGTCTTAAAAGCTGTTGAAAAAATTACATCGCCAGACGGATTAGGAATGAGCCCAAGAAGAATTACAGTATCTACTGCCGGCGTTGCAAAAATGATAAAACAGTTAGGTGATGACAAAGTCCGTTTCAACCTGGCATTAAGCTTACACGCAGCAACGGATGCAAAGCGTAACGAAATAATGCCAATCAACGAAAGCAATAACATAAAAGCTTTAATCGAGGCATTGAATCATTTCTTCGAGCAAACGGGCAACGAAATAACCTTGGAATATATTTTATTTCAGAACTTTAACGACAGCATAAAAGATGCAGAGGAACTAATAAAAATCTATCGTCAAATTCCTGTTCATCTTATTAATGTAATTGAATATAACCCTATTGATGCAGCAAAGTTTTTAAAGCCTGACGAAGAAACTGTTGAAAGATTTATAAATCATTTATCTAAAGCCCGCGTAAATGCTACACTTCGAAGAAGCCGCGGTAAAGATATTGACGCTGCCTGCGGCCAGCTCGCCAATAAAGATAAAGTATAGCAACTTGTGTTGCACACGGCCTCAGTACTCAAGACACCTTGAGGGGTGAATTTAACCTCTCTTTTATAACCACTTTTAGCACGATGATTTTTTGTTTTAATAAGCAGCGCTTAAAGTATAATTTCTATCTTTTCTCCTAAAGACGTACTAAAAAAGTTTCAAACAAGCTTTTCACAAAAACTAATAACTGTTGTAATGATGGAACTTGTATAAGAAACTTTAACAGCATGCGCTTTTAAACTGTAATAACAGGCTTATGTCTATCAATGAAACAAATAAATTTTGTAATTATGAAAAAGATATTACTAGCCCTTATTACATTCACGATTACTTTTTCGTCGATAGCACAAACTAAAAAGCTTAAAGAGAAAAACGGGACTACTCAGAAAAATAAAGAATTTAAAGGAGATGCCTTAGAAAAACTCAACTTAACAAAAGATCAGAAAAACCAACTCAAAGTAATAAACCAGGATTTTAAGCAGCAGATGGAAAGCTTAAAAACCAGTAACACAACTGCAAAAGATGGAAAAGAAAAGCGTGAAGCTTTAGTGAAAGAACATGAGCAAAAAGTTGATGCAATACTTACCCCCGAACAACGAATGAAAGCAGCAGAGTTTAGAAGTGTTTCTAAAGAACAGGGTTCTCATCATAGTAAGGGAAAACATGGTGAAGCCAGGTTTGAAAAAGTAACAAAAGACTTAGACCTTACAGCCGATCAGCAAACAAAGATTAAAGCTTTAAATGAAACACTAAGAAGTGATGCGCAAAATATAGAAAAGAACAATGCTCTAACAGAAGCCCAAAAAAAGGAACAACTTAAAAGCGTTAGAAAAAAACATAAACAAGAGCTTAATTCCCTGCTTACGAATGAGCAGAAGGCAAAATTAAAAATCCGAATGAAAGATCAACCTACCCGAAAAGCAGTCAAGTAATTTGAATTAAGAAAGGTAGAACCCCCAAAAAAAGCAGACCGGATAGTCTGCTTTTTCATTTTATCTTTGGTCCGAATTGATAACATAATACTGTTGTAAAACAGCAAATCAACAATTACATATGAAGCG
>MWYU01000209.1 GCA_002050375.1 Chitinophagales bacterium 62-2 | reverse complement strand
GAATTCCAATTATCCTTATCACCAATGGGTATAACAACCTCGTTGGTAAGAGGCATGCCTAAACGCGACACTTGAATAAAATTGCCAGACGTTGCTGGTGTACCACCGTTTACATCAAGTGTAGTCATGGCCGGACGACTTGCTGTTGCATATACTCCAATAACATAATCTGCATCAAGAATACTTGTTGCTTGCGCAGCAGTTTTCCGATCTTTTTGTAATGTAGCGATGGGCACTTCAACCACAAGAGAGTGAACGTTGAACTTTGCAAGACCATCTCTGCCTGGCCTTCTTATATTTGCTAAATCGAATATACCACCTAAGTCAGCAAAAAACGGATCATCAATCGGGCCTGCAAATACTCTTTCGCCTGTAGACGCTGTTGTTACAGCCTTAAATAGCAGGCTGTCGTAATTCTTAGCGTTTAAACCTACCGGCTCATCAATTGAACGTGGGCCGATATTTGGCGGAGGCACTACACCATTGGAAACGATAGTTTGAAAATTACCACCACCCATGCTGCGCTCTAAAGTGTAGGTATTTTTATTGTTTTGTTTACCCAAGCGAATATCGAAGAACGTTGTTGGATCTTCATTCATGTACTTAAAGGTGAACCGGTAAACAATATCATCAGCCATTGTAGCTGCCTGATTTTTTACGTGAATTTCATACCTGATGTTTTCTCCGAAGAAGTACCAGTTAGGGCCGCCTGCGGGATGTTCAAAAGGAATGTAGTTGGCAATAAGAACCACTCTATTTGTATCAACCGGGCTTCTGAAGGCATAGACATCTGTATTGTCCGCCAAAGGATCAAAAGCTATTAATGGTGCTTCTCTATGTGATGAAGCGAAGGATTTGGTTTGATTAAAGGCTAAACAAACCAAAATCGCTATAAACAGATTTAGATTTTTTTTCATAAATTTCTTTTTTTTTGATTTGGTTAGAACCTTGGTTTTAAAGTGTAATCAAAACCTCTCCATGGCATTTGCTCATAAGGGAAAGAAGCTCTAAGTGTAGTATCGTTTTTAGTAACACCTGCACTGAAATTAAGTACGTTCATCAAACTCGGTGTTGCAGGAGAAGCGCTTGTGCCTGGCTTGAAATCATCGTACCATAGACCAAGAGAAGCTAATACTATTCCACCTACAGCCTGCAGTTCAATTGTCGTTACGTCATCTTCGAGTCTTCTTCCGTTAGGGAAACCGTCCATGTTAGGAATATTCTGCATTGCGGGAGATGCATTAAATCTCGAGTCAGTTATACCGAGTACAGCAGCCTGAACCAAACCAAGTGAGCTGAAATCAGCACTATTTCTTGGTGTTACCGGTACAGCCATATTTAGTCTAAGCATATCTCCCAAAGTAGGTAAGAAGTTGTTGATGAAAGGTTTACCTGCTGCAAGTGGGTTACCACCAGTTTTACCAGTAACTAGTTGATAAGGCGGAAGGTTTGGAACACCTGTTAAAAATATAGGAAGAATATCTACTGCACGGGGACTCATATTGTCGGGCAGTAAAATATCTTTGTAAGGCGAAGAACTTGCAAATGCAGTTCCTTCTGCTGCAGGAGTACCTTTTACACCAAACAATCCTGCCTTGCCGTTTCTGAAATCAAACAACCCTAATGAGGCTGATTGAATACGAAGCGCATTTAAAGCAGGAACGGCAGAGCCGAACTTATCCTTAGCATCGTCCATATAAAGAGCTAACTCAGGATTTTTGAAGAATTCCATAAACTGAGCCTCACCACCGCTATTTGAAGCGACTGTATTCCACTTGTCTTTCATCCCAATAGGTATAATTGCTTCGTTGGTAAGTGGCATCCCAAGTCTTGAAACCTGAACATAATTACCTGACATGCTTGTTGTACCATTAGCATTAAATGTTGTCATCTGCTGACGGCTTGCACTTGCCCATACTCCAATTACGAAGTTTGGATCCAATATATTGTCGGGTGTAGATTTTCCATCCTTTTGCAATACGTTTATTGGAATTTTTAAGGCAATAGTATGAACGTTGAAACGTGCCAGTTTATCTTTAGTCGGATTTACAGTGTTATTTTCAGGCCTAACATTAGCTAAGTCAAGTACACCTGCAAGGTCTACAAAGAAAGGATCATCAACAGGACCCGCATAAACCTTAGCCCCATTTGGAAGGTCTTTAATAGTAGATTGCATGATGGCACCATAAGTAGTACCTAATCCAACAGGATTACCTTCTATGGAGCGTGGGCCAATATTTGGTGGGGCTACTGGTAGGTTATCAGCTATCATTGTAAATCCACCACCACCTGTACTTCTCTCAACCTTATAGGTTGTTTTTAAATTTTCCTTTCCTAATCTAATTCTAAAGAAGGTTGTTGCATCCTCATTAACCTGAGAGAATGTAAACCTGTAAGTAATATCATCGCCTGTAGTCATCGCGTTATTCTTAATGTGAATTTCATAACGGATGTTAGTGCCAAATGTGTAATAGGTGGGTCCTCCTTCAGGTAATTCCAAAGGAATGTAATTAGCAATGATGGTAACCATACTGGTGTCATCAGGACTTCTGAAAGCATAAACATCCGTGTTGTCGGCAAGCGGATCGGTAGAGATTAAGGG
>MWYU01000246.1 GCA_002050375.1 Chitinophagales bacterium 62-2 | reverse complement strand
ACTCCAATATGTGCTATCCGTAACCTGTCGCTTGGTGCTGTCTTGCGGAATATTGTTGGTAAAAAAGCAAGGCTGAATGTGGAAGTGCCACCTTGTTTAATAAAGTCTCTGCGGTTTATGGATTTGTTCATATTGCAATAGGTTTATGTTTACGGGGTAGATGCTGTCACAAAAGGTCAGCCTCTTATTATTTCAATAGATATATGTTTTAAAAAGAATGGTTTTGAATCTTCTTGTTGTATTGTAAGGTATGGAAAAGCGTATTGCTCTTAAGGTGTTTTTAAAACGATATTGACAAAGCGTCCATTGAGGCCCTGCTGCAACTAATAGACTAACGAACCACTCTAAACCATAACAACTTCCTTATTATACCTGGCTCTATAATCCAAAGGAGATAGGCCTGTGATTTTTTTAAAAACTTCTCTGAAGGCTTTATCATCTGAATAGCCCACTTCATTCATTACTTCAAAAATGCTTTTCCTCTCTTTTTCCAAAGTTTTTTTTGCAACTTCCACTTTAACCCGCTGCAAGTATTCCACGGGAGTATTACCTACAGCTTTGATAAATCGTCGGTCAAAATTTCGCCTGCTAACGGCCAGTTTTGAGGCCAGTTCCCCGAAAGAAATTCTTTCGCTCAAATTTTCTTCAATATAAGTTTGGGCTTTACAGATTACTTCATCACCATGGTTCTTCTGGGTTTGAAAAATGCTGAAAGGTGATTGCGAAGTTCTTTCAATATCAATTTGGAAAATTTTTGAACAGAAAATAGCTGTCGGCCTGTCAAAATATTTCTCAACTAAGAAAAGTACCAGGTTCAAAAACGAGTATGCGCCACCATTGGTATATATTCCCGGTTCAACAGTAATTAATTTATCTGGTTGAAGATTAATGTTTGGAAACAGCCGCCTAAAATCGGTTGCTGCATTCCAATGAGTGGAACAGGACTTTCCTTCAAGCAAACCGGTAGCCGCCAGCAAAAAAGCGCCTGTACAAATACTTGCAATCTCAGCACCACTTTTATATTGCTCCCTTATCCAGGTAATAAGCGCTGCGTTTTCTCTGATTACATTATCATAATCATAAGAAACGGAAGGTATAATCAGCAGGTCGGTTTTTTTTATGTCCCTAATATCTACAGGGTAAACCGAAAAGAAGCCTGCATTTAATTTCAGTTCTGTTACAAAGCCGGCTATACGAATCTCAAGCATTGGTCTGTTTCCCATCTTTCGCCAACAGTCATTGGCACGAGTCAGGATTTCAAACGAACCCGTTATGCTGCTCAGGTTAACGTTCCCTTTTGGAACAACTATGGTTACTTGCTTCATTAAAAAGTTTGGACAAAGGTACCTAAATACGTTGTCCAAATCAGCCCTATAGAATGTCTATTTACCACCCGACTACTGTGAGATTAAGACCGTAAGTTTGCCTTGTTCACATTGAGATATTAAAATTTACAAGTCAAAAATCATAACAATGACTACATCAGATTTTACCACTACCATATCGGTAGACGAACCTCCAAAAGAAGCATTCAATGCCATCAATAATGTTCGCGGGTGGTGGTCAGAAGAAATTGAAGGCAGTACGGACAAACTCAATGATGAGTTTAAATATCATTACGAAGACGTCCATCGCTGCCATATGAAATTAATAGAAGTCATTCCAGACAAAAAAGTGGTTTGGCTTGTGATGGACAACTACTTTAAGTTTACTAAAGACAAAAGCGAATGGAAGGGTACAAAAATTAGTTTTGAAATCTCTGAAACGGATAACAAAACGCAAATCCGCTTTACTCACCTTGGGTTAGTTCCCGAATATGAATGCTACACTATTTGCAGAGATGCCTGGACCAATTATGTTCATAATAGTTTGCACAGCTTGATAACTACAGGTAAGGGCCAGCCGAACAGCACCGGCAACCCACAAACTGAAGATGAAATGAAACTTGGGGCTGCTGTAAGGTAGTTGTCGGGCCGATTTGCAAGCTCGCCCGAAACAAAAGTTAGAGTAATTATTATCTCTATTAAACAACGAGAAAATGAAAGAACAAGATTACACCGTAAGCATTACGGTTAATGCTACACCCCAGGAAGCATTCAAAAGTATTAACAGTGTTTCAAAATGGTGGACGGAAAATTTGGAAGGAAGTTCGCAAAAACTGGATGATGAATTTACAGTCCGGTTTGGCGACGTCCATGTTTCGACACAAAAATTAGTTGAAGTTATTCCGGACAAGAAAGTAGTATGGCTCGTAACTGACAGCAAACTTAATTTTGTTAAAGACAAACACGAATGGACCGACACTAAAATTAGTTTTGAAATTGCTGAGAAGGGCGGCAAAACGCAAATCAATTTTACGCATATCGGATTAGTTCCCCAAGTAGAATGTTATAGTGGTTGTACAAACGCATGGGGTCAATATATTAAAGGAAGTTTGTTCAAATTATTAACGGAAGGAAAAGGAACTCCCACACTCAAGAATTGAGGCGTTTATCATTATAAACAACTTTAATCTCAATACACATGAAATTAAAAAAATTACTTTTTGTTGTGATCGCTATCGTGACTATGAGCTTTAACAATTCTGCCGGTTTAACTGATGCAG
>MWYU01000378.1 GCA_002050375.1 Chitinophagales bacterium 62-2 | reverse complement strand
ACCGTATGCGGTAAGGATCAGCGAAGATCAAATTATTGATCACATAAGTCAATTAGAAGAAGAATTAGGGGTAAAGTTTGGTAATCTTATTAATAGTTCAGAAAACCCGGCTATTGATAAGAAGCACGCCATAAGCGTATATAAGAGTCAATAGAATGAGGAAATCTATTCAGAGGTTTAATCACACATGAAAACATTACAAGGTGAAAGATTATGGGGCGAGAAAAAGGCGATGAAGCTATTGACAAAAATACTGGAGCCTTAAATTCTTGTTTCTGTACTATACAGTTCTTCTATGTTGAGATTTTTCATTTTTAAACAGTAACACCTAAATAAACATAAAATTTATTTGAAAAAGCTCTTCAGCTCTTAATAACCAATATTGCCTGAACATTATACACTAAATAAAAAACCCCCGATTTTGCCGGAGGTTTTTATTTTATGCTTTATATTTTCATCATCGCAATACACCTTTAAATTTCCCACCTGTAATAGGCACCGGGGTACCTGCGGCATTCAAAGCTGTACCTGTAAAAGTGCCTATAACAGTTTTGGTAGCAGCGTTATAACTGGCAATTACAACTTGCAACGTAGCGGTTAGAGTAGTCGGGTCTGCTTTATAAATAGTTTTTGCGGCAATATCATCAAATGCAAATTGAGCTTTGGTAGTACTGGGGTAAGTTCCGGGAACTATAGTCGTTCCGGGGAGTAAGACAGCGATCTCAAAAGTTGTATCGTAAGATGGATAAGTAACACCTTCAAGAATTAGAGCTGTAAGTCCGGAAGATGTCTGTACGTATGCGGTATCAATCGGACCATAATAAAGTTTAGTGCCTTGCGTAAACGACCAGGCAGAATCGGCTGCTGTTGCAGTACCTGCTGTTACATTAACAACAAAGCTGCAATTGCTGCTGCCGGCAGTAAGGGGAAATGTATTAGCTCCCGCGGTTGTCGGTGTACCCGAACCTGTTAAAGTAACGCTTTGAAGACCATTTGATGTAAAAGTGCCTGAACCGCTAAACCTCATTCCGCCAACAGTAGTTGTAGCAATTGAATAAGTGCCTGCAGTAGTTACATTAACCTGTAGTACTATTTTATTAGTAGCAACTGAAAGTGGTATTCCTGCTTTATAGGTACCTTGTACAAGAGAGTTGGAGCACGCAGCAGGCGAGCCGGCTAAGGTATAAACAGCCGCAGTTGTTCCGCCTCCGGAACCACCGCCCAAAGCGGTAGTAGAAACAATTCTGAAAAAGCAATTGGTATTATTGAAAAATACAGTGAAATCTGAGGCAATAGGTAATGTTGGGGTTCCGATACCTTTTAGTTTCACAGTTTGTAAACCCGTAGTTGAAATATATCCCGAATCTCTGAACGAATAACCATTTTGAATATCAGTATTTATCTTATAATTACCGGGGCTTGTAATATTAACCTGAAGTAAAACATAATTACTATCTTTTAAAATGCTGTCGGCAAAGTAATTCCCATTTATTGTTATAGGCTGACAATTACCAAGGGTATCTTTTAAAGTTCCGGCTGCAGAGCTTCCTGTTGCTATTCCGGAGTCTACGCTGTACTCTTTTTGACATGCTATAACAAGAAGAATTCCAACAAATACTACTAAAAGGTTTTTCATCATTTTCATTAGACAAAGAAAAAGTTTTTTGATGAAAAAAAATTCAACTGCAAATTTTATTACGCTAATAAGGCAGCCAGTAAACTTACTTTTCTATTATTTGCAAGCTCTTTAACATTTCGTAGGGTAATTGAAGCAATCTGGGTTAAAGCTTCTTTAGTAAAAAAGCCCTGGTGAGCAGTGATCAATACATTTGGGAAACTCATCAGTCTGAAAATAATATCATCCTGGATAATACCACTTGAAAGATCACGGAAAAAAAGCTTCTCTTCCTGCTCGTATACATCTATGCCAACATAACCAAGTTTACCGGTTTTAAGGCCTGTAATTACAGCCTGTGTATCTACCAATCCACCCCGGCTTGTATTAATAAGCATAACGCCGGTCTTCATCATTTCTATCGTATCGCCATTAATAAGGTTATGCGTTTGTTCGTTTAATGGCGAGTGAAGGGAGATGATATCACTTTGTGATATAACATCTATAAAAGGCAGATAGGTTACTCCTAAAGCCTCCACTTCCCTGTTAGCAATGAGATCGTATGCAAGAACTTTACAACCAAAACCAAGCATTATTTTGCAAAAAGCTTTTCCAATATTTCCGGTTCCAATTACTCCAACGGTTTTACTGTGAAGATCGAAGCCAAGCAAGCCGTTTAAAGAAAAATTCTGTTCGCGAACGCGGTTATAAGCTTTATGCGTTTTTCTGTTTAAAGTAAGGATCATAGCAACTGCATGTTCAGCTACTCCTTCAGGTGAGTAAGAGGGAACACGGCATACCTGTATGTTATTTTCTTTTGCTGCATGCAAATCAACATTATTGGAACCGGCACATCGCAACGCAATTATTTTAACGCCCTTCTCTGCAAGGCGTTTAACCACTTTATCACTCACTACATCATTTACAAAAACACATACAGCCAAACTATCTTTTAGAAGTTCAACAGTTTTTTCATCTAAAGCGGCTTCAA
>MWYU01000131.1 GCA_002050375.1 Chitinophagales bacterium 62-2 | reverse complement strand
TGGTTATACTTGGTATTAATGCATATCATGCAGACTCTTCTGCCGCTATTTTTGCAGATGGTAAAATGATTGCTGCAATTGAAGAAGAACGATTCAGAAGGGTTAAGCATTGGGCTGGTTTTCCTTCTCTGGCAATTGATTTTTGCTTAAAAGAAGCAGGTGTAAGTATTGAACAGGTTGATCACATTGCTATTGGGAGAGACCCTAAAGCAAAGTTTTTAAAAAAGTTATTGTTTGTTGCCAATAATCTTAATGGTTCTATTAAAGCAATAAAAGACAGAGCTCAAAATGCCAGAAAGGTAACGTCATTAGAAAAGCAATTTGAACAACATTTTAATGTAGCTGCATCTATTATCAAACCAAAGATTTTTCAAATAGAGCATCATCGCAGTCATTTGGCATCTGCTTTTTTTGCCTCTCCTTTTGATAAAGCTGCTTTATTAAGTATAGATGGTTCAGGCGATTTTACAACTACAATGACCGGAATAGGAAACGCAAATGATATTAAAGTGCTTAATTCTGTTGATTTCCCTCATTCTATGGGCTTGTTCTATACTGCTTTTACTCAACTTTTAGGTTTCCCTCATTATGGAGATGAGTATAAAGTAATGGGATTAGCTCCTTATGGTGAAGCAAAATATGTTGACAAGATAGCAAAAGTTGTACATCTTAATTCTGACGGGCTTTTTAAGCTCGACCTTTCTTATTTCGTTTCTGCAACCGAAGGGATAATCAGTTATGGAGAAGATCATCTGCCCCGTGTTAGTCCTATATATAGCAAGAAAATGATAAGTGAATTTGGTGAAGTTAGAAAAAGCAACGAACCTCTAACCCAATATCATAAAGATATGGCAGCATCTGTTCAAAAGATGACAGAGAACGTTATATTCCATATACTTACACACTTATACGAAAAGACTAAATTAAATTCGGTATGTATTGCCGGGGGAGTTGCACAAAACAGTGTTGCTAATGGTAAGATTACAAGAAACACCCCTTTTAAAAATGTATATATTCCATCTGCAGGTCACGATGCCGGCATTTCTATGGGGGCTGCATTATATGTTCAACATCAGATAAAAAAATATCCGAGGCAAAATGCAATTCTGTCTGCTTATACGGGCAGCAGTTTTGTGAATGATGAAATAGAAGAATTGCTTAAAATAAAAAATATTTCTTTCAGAAGGCTTAACGATAAAGAATTATACGATGTTGTATCTGAAAGATTGATAAATGCAGGAGTGGTAGGTTGGTTTACTGGTAAAGCTGAATTTGGCCCGCGGGCATTAGGAGGACGATCTATTTTAGCAGACCCACGAAGAAGTGATGCAAAAGATCTTCTTAATGCAAAAATTAAGAGAAGAGAAAGCTTCAGGCCTTTCGCACCTTCTATATTAAAAGAGCACGTAAGTGATTTTTTTGAAGTAGATGATATTGTTCCATTTATGGAAAAGGTTTTTCCTATAAAGAAAGAAAAACAACTGAGTATTCCTGCAGTTACGCACGTAGACGGCACTGGTAGGCTACAATCTGTTGATAAGGAAGTATCTCCCAAATATTATAATTTAATAGAAGCTTTTTATACAAAGACTGGTATACCTATTCTTTTAAATACATCTTTCAATGAAAATGAACCCATTGTTAATTCTCCCGAGGAGGCTTTAAATTGTTTTTTAAGAACTAATATGGATATGCTTGTTTTGGAAAATTGCATAATAGAAAGATAATAATATTGAATTACGTAGTTTATCTGATAATATTTTAAAAAGGGAAGTAGCCTTAATATTATTACGGATAAAAGCATAATTATACCTTAGACTTTTTAAGAGGAGCAATCTCTTTCTGTTGCGTTTTATCATTTCACCAATAAATCTGGATATCTAGAGAATACTAAAAAGGTGAGGCGCAACAGTCTTTGTTTATATTTTTTTTTATTAGCTATTGCAATTATAGTCGCTTATTTTTTGTTAATTTAGAAACGCTAAATTGGAGGGAACACAACGTTTAACAATTGAAGTATCCAACAATACAGCCCCCCGGTTTTTCTATAGTGCTTTGTACTTATAATGGTGTAAGCCGGTTAGGGCCAACTTTACAGCATATTGCCAAACTCGTGATCCCCGCCAATTTTGCTGTTGAATTAATTATAGTAAACAATGCTTCTACTGATAATACGGAAAGGTTCGCTCTAAGTAGCTGGACAAATCTGGGAGATCCGTTTCCGCTTATTGTTGTAAATGAAAACAGGCCCGGTAAAGGCTATGCGATAGAAACAGGTTATGACCGCGCAACCTATTCTTATATATTAACGGTTGACGATGATAACTGGTTGAAGGATGATTACTTGTTGATTTCCGCTAAACAGTTGGAAAGTGACGCTAAGATTGGTATTCTCCAGGGTAAAAGTGAAGCCGTTTTCGAGGAGCCTCCCCCCGGATGGATCCAAGATTTTCTGCTTTGCTTTGTAATAGGGAGTCCAAAAAATGAAAATGGCTATTTCCCAAAAAATGATTTTTATATCTGGGGTGCAGGAATGGTTATTAAGAATGCCGACTGGAAATATTTAAGAAACATTGGATTTTTTTTTTTAACCAGTAAAGTACCGGGA
>MWYU01000325.1 GCA_002050375.1 Chitinophagales bacterium 62-2 | reverse complement strand
TTGTAGAAATTAAAATTTATTAAATATTGTTCTACTAAACTTTTACGTCTGAGACTAAAGCCCTTGCCCTCCTGCTTTTTATTAACACAAGCCTTAAGGCCTGGCTATAACTGATACCCCCTTTACTATAGCGCTTTAGCCTTTGTGAATCGAACTATAATGTTTATTCATTTTTATCAAATTAAAGGGAAAAGTTTAGCTGCAATAAGAATAATAATAAGCCCCGCAGTGCCCATTACAGTATTTAATGGAGACATTGTTTTCAGTGCTTCCTTCTCGGTTAAGTTGCTCACTTTACAAACAATCCAAAAGCCTGCATCATTCATCCATGGTACTAATTTAGAACCGCAACCTATTGCCAGTCCAATATACAAATGATGGTATTCCAAATGACTGCTGTTAGCCATACCCGATAAAATACCCGATGCAGTTATTAAAGCTACTGTAGCAGAACCCTGTGCGGTTCTGATAACTGCAGAAATAATAAATGCCAGTGGAATTAAAGCCATCTGGTAATTTTTGGTCATGTCAGCAATTTGAGCGCTAATGCCCGTCTGCTGAAGCATACCCCCGAAAGCGCCACCCGCTGAAGTAATCAGAATAATACTTCCGCCACTCGTTAAGGCAGCCCCCACAAAAGCCGTCATATCGGTTTTGCTTCCTTTCTTTTGACTTGTGAACAGGAGTAAAGCAACGAAGGCAGCCGTGATTAGCGCAACATTCTTATCACCAAAAAAGTGAATGAACTGTATAAGTTTAGCTGCGGCATAAGAGTGTGTACCATTTGAACCAGGAGAAATATTTATAAACGTATCTACGCAAATAAATACCAATGGAATTAAGATAGGAAGAAGAGAAAACCAGAGAGGAGGAAGTTGTGAATCCTCTTTTAAATTATTCATCTTAATGTCTTCTAAACGTGCATCTAAAGAATCCCTGACAGGCACTATCATTTTCCTGTTTAACCAGACGGCAAAGAGATAACCGGTTGCGCTTGTCATGAGGCCAAGTATAGTGCCTGCAACCATCATTAACCCTATCGGTATCTGCATTGCCCCTACTAAGAACAGTGGACCGGGAGCAGGCGGCACCAGCGAGTTTGCCATAACTGCACCTGCCAAAATGGAGAGTACCAATAACAAATAATTTTTACCGATTCTTATTGACATGGCTTTAGCAAGCGGCATCATTAGAAAAATAACGGTGTCAAAAAATACAGGAATACCAATAAAAAAACTGCTCGCTAAAAAAGCTACCGGCGCTTTTTTCATACCTGTAACATATAGCATTGAACGTATGATCCGTTCTGCCGCACCGCTTTCCAGCAAGCACTTTCCTATGATGGCTGCCATGGCGATAAGGATACCAATTTTACCGGCAGTGGTTCCAAATTCAAACGCCACTCTTTCGCCTATACTCTGCTTAGAAAGTTTCAATGCTGCTGCAGGAGCAGTCCCTTTGCTCAAAGCAAATTGTTCTATTGCTGAACCTGGTGTCATCCATGCAACCACAAAAGCTGCAAGTAACAATGCCAGAAAAGGGTGCAGTTTTAATCCTATTATTCCGCCTACTACTATTAGTACGCCTACAAATAAAATAAACATCGGTTCAGAAAAAAATAAAGGGAAATCCATAAGCTTTTAGTTTTTAAGGGTTGTTCTTATGGAATTTAATTTGGCGGACATGTTTCGTGCTCCGTCTGCTACAAAAGTTGCATCGGCACCACATGCAATCATTCTTATACCGAGTTGGTACCAGGTGTTATAATCGTCAGGGTTGAATAAAAGTATCCCGGTGGCTTTACCTGCTTTTTGCGCAGCATTCACTGTTGCTTTAACTGCATCGGTGAACAACTGGTGATCTAACTGTCCAAAAATTCCTAATGCCATGGTAAGATCTGCAGGTCCTATAAAAAGAACATCTATGCCATCAAGTGTTGCTATCTCGTCGAGATGATCGAGCGCTTCAATGGTTTCAATTTGGGCAATGCCAACAATATTCTCATTGGCGCTACTGCTGTATTCGGCAAAATTTTTTCCGAAGCCGGTAGCACGGACCATTTTAGCAACTCCCCTTGTACCTTCAGGCGGATACCTTAATCCGCTTACTACCATTTTCGCTTCATCTAAGTTATTTATATGCGGGCACATCACTCCCTCGGCTCCTACATCAAGTACCCTATGAATTCTTTGTCGTTCAGCACTTTCAATTCTAACAATGGCAGCAGTATTTGTATGCTCAAGAGCTTGCAGTTGCGAAAGCACATCCTTTTCATTACCCGCCCCATGTTCAAGGTCTATCAGAACCCAATCAAATCCTGCTAACCCAACAATTTCTGCTGTTAGAGAACTCCCGAGATTCAGCCAGCATCCATTGACTGCTTCCCCTTTCTTAATCCTTTCTTTAAGGTTTTTCATTTAATATCTTCTTTTTTTATAAATAATATTTTGAAAAATTAGCCGCTGTATTTATTTAAGATTAATCCTTCCTCTTGTACCGGATAACTATAAAAACATCAATTGAATGAGCTTCTAAACAGAGACTTAATCATCTTGATCACCAACCCCTGCAAAGGAGTCGGGATGCATTTCCTCCGAGTACATTAGCC
>MWYU01000351.1 GCA_002050375.1 Chitinophagales bacterium 62-2 | reverse complement strand
ACTCTATTCTAATAGCAGGCGAAGAACAATATCGTCTTCCTTACTTTTGCCGAATGGAAGAATATATAAACCAGGTACTGACCAATTTAAAAATTGAGAAGCTGAATGAAATGCAATTAGCTTCGATAGATGCTAATCAAAAACATGACGATGTTATTTTGCTCTCTTCTACAGGGTCAGGAAAAACACTTGCATTTTTATTGCCGATATTAAAACTATTAGATAAAAGCAGTAATAAGACACAATCGCTTATCGTAGTTCCGTCAAGAGAGTTAGCCATGCAAATTGAACAGGTATTTAAAAACATGAGTACAGGTTTTAAAGTTACCTGTTGTTATGGAGGCCACTTGCGCGAAACAGAAGAAAACAATTTATTGCAGGCACCTGCCCTTATTATCGGTACTCCCGGTCGTCTTGGAGATCATATCCGAAGAGGAAATATTCAGGTAGACAGTATAGAAACTTTAGTGCTTGACGAGTTTGATAAATCTCTGGAATTAGGTTTCCTGGAAGAAATGTCGTTTATACTCCAAGCGCTGAAAAATTTGAAAAAAAGAATTTTGACCTCTGCTACTGAAGCCGCTGAACTTCCTGATTTTATAAAACTTACTGATCCTGCAAAACTAAATTTTCTAACCGGTGAAGAAGAAACAGCGCTCGAAATAAAGGTTATAAAAAGCGATGAGAAGGATAAATCAACAACCCTTTTTAAATTGATTTGCTATTTAGGCAACAGGTCTAGCATCATCTTTTGTAATCATCGGGAAGCAGTGGAACGAACAAGTGCAATGCTCGCGGAAAAAGGCATCGTCAACGTATTTTACCATGGAGCATTAGAACAGCAGGAAAGAGATAGTGCTTTATGCAAATTCAGAAACGGCACATCAAATTTTTTAGTAACTACCGACCTTGCTTCAAGAGGTCTTGATATTCCTAACATCCGCTACATTATTCATTATCATTTGCCTGCAAACGAAGATGCTTTTACACACCGTAATGGCAGAACAGCGCGCATGGATGCCAGTGGTACAGCTATCCTTATTATTGGTCCGGATGAAACTGTGCCCGTTTATGTTCCTAACGATGCTCCACAAATAGAATTACCTGAGGCAAACGAATTGCCCGAAAAACCAAAGTGGTCTACCCTTTTTATTGCAGCAATTGCAAAAAAGGACTGGAGCAGTACTGTAAAAATGGTGCAGTGGGCACTTATAACGATTATGAGAAAGATGGTAAAACAGTTACTTATGGCGGCTACTCTAAGCAAATAGTAGTGCATGAAGATTTTGTGCTGCAAATATCAGATAAGTTGCCTTTAGAAGGCGTTGCTCCATTGCTATGTGCAGGCATCACAACTTATTCTCCGTTACGCCATTGGAAAGTAGGACAGGGTCATAAATTAGGCGTAGTAGGTCTTGGTGGCCTGGGGCATATGGCTGTAAAATTTGGTGCAGCCTTTGGCGCAGAAGTTACTATGCTTAGTACTTCGCCCAATAAAGAGGTAGATGCTCGTCGCCTCGGCGCACATAAATTCGCGCTTACAAAAGACCCTGAACAATTAAAAGGACTAAAAGGATATTTTGATTTTATAATAGATACCGTATCGGCTCCCCACGATTACAATGCTTATTTAAAACTGTTGGATACTAACGGCATTATGATATGTGTAGGAGTACCCCCAACGCCAATGGAAATAGTCGGTTTTAATTTACTTGGTAATCGCCTGAGCATTGCCGGTTCAGGAATTGGCGGCATACCTGAAACACAGGAAATGCTTGACTATTGTGCAGAGAATAATATTACTTCGGATGTGGAAGTAATAGATATGGCATATATAAACGAAGCGTACGAACGAATGATGAAAGGGGATGTGAAGTATAGATTTGTTATTGATTTAGCAACACTTTAGTAACAAGAAATTTTTTATAGAAAACAAGCTTTTAAGCATTTTGTAAATGAAACAGCCTTAATTTTTTGGGGGAGGTGGACTATATTGAGGTAATAGAAATTGCAGAGCTATACCGGCTGCAGTATACCATGGTTCCTTGTTATTTGTAACGGGAAGTGCGATATGCAGCTTGTACCTGGGGTTCGTGTATAAACTCAACCTTTCTGCAGGAGTGTTTGATAATTTTATATTTGTGTTTTTATTGAATGTACTAAAGCTGACTGCAGAACGTGGAGAAGGAATAATCCTATTTCTCATAGCACTATTCAAAAAAGTCTTTTTTATATTTAATGAACTGTCGTTTACCTGGGAGGTTCCCTTAAGCGTAATGCCTGATAAAAAAAGGTAATGTGGTCAAAAATGGTGCTTTTTTACCATAAATATTAGACGAGATTTAATATACCAAACGAAAGGTATTGAGCTCTGCTGAGGAGCAACTCAAGAGCAATAGTTTGGCGCATATACGAAAAATGGGAGGTGGCTTTTTGTCGCCTCCTTTTCATTTTTTGGTATGCCTTATTGCCCAAAAACCTACACTCCATTTTTTGTGTTTTTTAGATGGATATACCATTTGATAAAATTCTTTCTGCTTTCAAATCTTAGTCCTCTGTGAAGAGTGAGTTTCTCTTTCAGATGTGTAAAATGGGTACAATTACCACTTGT
>MWYU01000373.1 GCA_002050375.1 Chitinophagales bacterium 62-2 | reverse complement strand
GCTCAAAACTTCCCTCACAACAACAACCCCTGCAAAAAGAAATAAGCAACGGTAAAGTAGATGATCAATCCCGTTACGTCTACAAGTGTTGCAACAAAGGGTGCAGATGAAACTGCAGGATCAGCGCCAAGGCGTTTTAGGATCATTGGCAGCATAGAACCGCTAAGCGTTCCCCACAATACTACTCCTACCAACGAGAAACCAACAGTAAAACCTATCAGTTTCCAGTGAACACCATAAGTGTGAGTAACTTGCTGCCATACAGCCACCCGTAAAAATCCAACAAAACCAAGTATAGACCCAAGCATAAGACCGCTTAAAATTTCGCGACGTAAAACCCGCCACCACTCAAACAAAGTGATTTCTCCAACAGCCATTGCCTGGATAATTAATGTTGAAGCTTGCGATCCGCTATTACCCCCGCTTGAAATAATTAAGGGAATAAACAGCGCCAATACAGTAGCTTTTGCTATCTCATCTTCAAAATACCCCATTGCTGTAGCTGTAAGCATTTCGCCTACAAACAGTATAACTAACCAGCCAATTCTTTTTTTAAAAAGCTTTAGTATAGGCATTTCGAGGTAAGGTTCATCAAGAGCCTGTGTACCTCCCATCTTCTGCATGTCTTCACTAAATTCTTCGGTGGCTACCCACAATATATCATCAATCGTAATGATTCCTAACAGCACGTTATTATCGTCTACCACAGGCAATGCTACCCGGTTATTCATTTTAAAAACCTGGTTTGCATGTTCCTGGTCGTCTGTTACATTTAATGAGATCACCCTTTCATCCATCAGTTCATTCACTTTTTTATCCGGCGCTGCAAGAATAAACTCCTTGATCCGCAGGTCATCCATCAGCTCTCCTTTTTCATTTATCACATATATAACATCGATGGTTTCTGTATTTTTTGCATACTTGCGAATGATCTCAAAAACTTCTGCAACACTGTTGTGTTCATACACATAAACATAGTCAGGCGTCATTAACCTGCCCACACTGTCTTCAGGATAACCAAGCAGCGACAGGGTAACCAACCGTTCTTCAGGCTCCAATAATTTTATTAAATCGCGCAGGACTTCTTTCGGAAGGTCTTCCAAAAAATCAGTACGGTCATCCGCTTGCAGTTCGTTTAAAAGTTCCGCAGTTTTAAATGAAGGCAGTTCGGCAACAATTCTTTTTTGAGTAGGAAAGTCAAGTATTTTAAAAGTACTGGCAGCACGATGAATGGAAAGATTAGCGATGATTTTGGCTTCGTAATCAGGATACTCATATATTAGATCTGCAACATCCGCAATGTTCTGATCATCCAAAAACTCCCTTATTGCAAGTTTGTCTTCGGTTACAATTAGTTGCTCAAATTGTTCCTGTATACTTTGTTGTTCCAGTTCTATCGACATGCTGCAAATTAAGTATTTTGCCTGCTTTTATTATGTTACTGTTTTTTCAATTTGATTAACTTCACCGGCAACAAAAAATTATGCTTTTATCAACCCTTACTATCTCAACTTCGCCCGATAGGGGAAGAGGTGTTTTTACCACAAAGAATATTCCTTCGGGTACTGTAATTGAAGTTTCTCCCGTTATTGAGCTAACCACAAAAGAAAGAAAGCAGATTGAAGGGACTAAGCTTTATCATTACATATTTGAGTGGGGTAAAAGCCGGCGCAAAGCTGCCATGGCTCTTGGTTATATATCTATGTATAATCATTCGTTCGAACCCAATTGCGAGTATGAGCAGGATTATGAAGCGCAGACTATGACTATTCGTACTATACGTGATGTAAAGAAAGGTGAAGAGCTATACTTTAGTTATAATGGCGACCCAAATGATAAGTCTCCTTTATGGTTTGCCACAACATGATCTGGCCCCTACCGTTATTCATCTTCTACAATGTATTTTTCGTTGTATTCGAATCCCTGATCTTTTAGATGATATTGTTTATACGCGTCCTTATCACCAAACCATTCTAATACTTCCTGCTTTTTTAATTTACTTGGTTTATCTAATAGTATTCTGCCATAAGAGCTCCATTTCCAATCTCTGAGTCGTTGATTAAACCATGTAATCATGGGTTAGTATGTATGTAATAAACCAGATGAGTAAAGTATTCGTGATGATCTACCAATGTACTTATTTAAAAAGAATTCATAATTACCTGCATTTTTAAACATATAGGTTTTCGATCGACCGAGCGGTTATAAATATGATAGAAATTGCCTTCTTCAAATTTGGTATGGAAGTGTTCGATTAATGCCATTGTAATAGATTCAAATCTCCATACTATTTGTGCAATTATCGAAACAAAAAAGCGGAGCCATTTCTAGTTCCGCCATAGTACTCATTAACTCAAATTATTTTATACAGTTGCTGCCTGAGCCGGCGCATGCCTGCGAATAATATTAAGTGCAGCTCCTGCTTTAAACCATTCAATCTGCTGATCATTATAAGTATGGTTAACCATAAAACGTTCAGAGCTTTCATCAGCATGATGCAATACAATTGCTAACGGTACTCCAGGTTCAAAATTGGTAAGGCCTTCAATATCTATCACATCATCTTCAAGTATTTTTTCATAATCCTCCTTATGTACAAAAGTTAAAGCAAG
>MWYU01000362.1 GCA_002050375.1 Chitinophagales bacterium 62-2 | reverse complement strand
TTTTTCAAAGTCCCCCTTCGGGGGATTTAGGGGGCCATTTTTCACCCCCCTTCGGGGGGCAGGGGGGCTGCCCTTTGGGGGACGAGGGGGCTTTACTTCAACATTCGTTCCGATACCAATTGAAAATATTGATACCGACCAGATCATACCAGCACGCTTTTTGAAAGCAACCACAAGAAATGGTTTCGGAAAAAATCTTTTTCGTGATTGGCGTTACGAGAACAATGATGAAACAAAACCAAAACCTGACTTTATATTAAACAAGCCGGAGTATAAAGGAGAGATCTTAGTTGCAGGTAAAAATTTCGGCTCCGGTTCATCGAGAGAACATGCCGCATGGTCTATTTTAGATTATGGTTTTAGAATTGTTGTGTCCAGTTTCTTTGCTGACATTTTCAGGAACAATGCTCTCAACAATGGTGTATTGCCCGTTATGGTAACAGACGATTTCCTGCAGAAAATATTTCAACAACCTAATGGCTCTACGCTTACTATTAATTTAAGAGAGCAATCTATAACGATTGATCCAGGCGGAGAAACAGAAAAATTCGATATTAGCAATTATAAGAAGACTTGCCTGCTAAATGGTTACGATGACATTGATTTTTTGTTAAGCGTAAAAGAAGACATTGAAGCATTTGAAAAAGAGCACGTATAAAATATAAAGTATGGAGAAGAACATAGCAGTAATATTTGGAGATGGAATTGGCCCTGAAGTAACACGCCAATCTATCAAAGTATTAAATGCAATTGCACAACAGTTCAATCACCGGTTCAATTATAAATATTGCTTAATGGGGGCTGATGCCATAGATAAAACGGGCAATCCATTACCTGATCAGACCATAAATGTTTGTTTGAATAGCGATGCTATTTTATTTGGCGCCATCGGTCATCCAAAATATGATAACGACCCTACCGCTAAAGTGAGACCTGAACAGGGCTTATTAAAACTTAGAAAGTCGTTACAGCTTTTTGCCAACATAAGGCCTGTTAATACTTATCCTGCTTTGCACCATTTGTCTCCTTTAAAAAGCGAAAAGTTGCAGAACGTCGACTTTATTATTTATCGCGAACTAACAGGTGGCATTTACTTCGGCAAGAAAGAGGTAAATAAAGATTATACCGAAGCATCTGATTTGTGTGTGTACAATAAAAGTGAGATAGAACGGATTGCCCACGTGGCCTTTCAGGATGCACAAAAAAGAAGAAAGAAATTAACGTTGGTTGACAAAGCCAACGTGCTTGAAACTTCAAGGCTCTGGAGAAAAGTGGTACAGGAAATCGCACGTGCTTATCCTGATGTAAACGTAGATTATATGTTTGTTGACAATGCCGCCATGCAGATTATTTTAAACCCGGCTCAGTTTGATATAATCCTTACCGAAAATATGTTTGGAGATATTTTAAGTGATGAAGCAAGCGTGTTAAGCGGCTCCCTTGGTTTGCTGCCGTCAGCTTCTGTCGGTGTTTCT
This sequence comes from Chitinophagales bacterium 62-2, assembly GCA_002050375.1. Classification (GTDB taxonomy): domain Bacteria; phylum Bacteroidota; class Bacteroidia; order Chitinophagales; family Chitinophagaceae; genus Segetibacter. The sequence goes on along the minus strand of MWYU01000362.1, from coordinate 1,140 downwards.
ACGGCTATGTTCGAGCCTATTCACGGTTCGTATCCACAGGCTGCAGGAAAAGATATTGCTAACCCGGTCGGCTCTATTCTTTCTGCTGTGATGATGCTCGAATATTTCGAAATGTATGAGGAAGCAAAGTTGGTAAAAGAAGCAGTTGCCTGGACGCAAACCAACGGCTTTGTAACTAAAGATATTAATGCGGAAAGCTTTTATTTCACTAATACTATCGGCGACCTTATAACAGATTACGTGAACAACAGGTTTCCTGCAGAAATTAATCCCGCTAACATCGAATTGAGAAAATCAACAATAATTTAATGAGTGTTGGAAACGATGGTTTCCCTGGATGATGAAATAAATAAGAAATAAAATTATTACATGTACTACAACGAAGACACGATAATATATTTAAACGGAGAGTTTGTAAAAGCCGTTGAGGCAAAAGGCGATCTGTTTGGACAGTCGCTCCATTACGGGTATGGAGCGTTCGAAGGTATCCGGTCGTATAGAACCGCAAGTGGCGAAACAAAAATATTTAAAGAACAAGAACATTATGACCGGCTAAGAAACTCTGCCAAAGCTTTAAATATGCCGTATACCTATTCTTCTCAAGAATTGATAGACGCTACTTATCTTTTACTAAAGAAAAATAATATTCAGGATGCTTATATAAGACCGCTCGTTTTTGCTCCGCCGAATATGACGTTCAATCTAAATACTCATTCTCATATTATGATTGCTGTTTGGAAGATGGAACCGTTTTTAGGCGAAAAGCTTTTAAATGTAATGACTTCATCATTTCAACGTCCCAACCCTAAAGGCTTTATAATTGAAGCTAAAGCTACAGGCCATTATGTAAATTCAATTCTTGCAAGCCAGGAAGCAAAATCTAAAGGTTTTGATGAAGCACTTTTATTAGATACTAATGATAATGTAGCAGAAGCGCCTGGTGCAAATATTTTCGTAGAGAAAGATGGCGTGTTATATACTCCTCAAAAAGGTAATATTCTTCCCGGAATTACAAGGGCAACAGTAATTGAATTATGCAGCGAGTTAGGAATTGAAGTTGTAGAAAAAGAGATAACGATGGAAGAAGCACATGGTGCAGACAGTGCTTTCTTTTGTGGTACTGCTGCCGAAGTAATAGGC